>NZ_JBOFLP010000221.1:0-27708 GCF_051657925.1 Chroococcidiopsis sp. | reverse complement strand
CTTAAAGAGTTTTTTGAAAGCCGCATCTTCAGTTTAGAAGATTTGGAAGTCTCGCTCAACCAGTGGGCGGAGACCGAGAATACGCTGATGATGGTGGAAAGTCTCAAAACTCGCAGTACTAGCGGTGAGGTCGGTAATGTTGAATTCTACGATAATTGGTTTTTGCAAAATGGTAAAATTGCTATCCACTTTGCTGGAGTAATTCAGTATCCTGATAGCACGTATGCCAATGCAGGAAAGGTCAATGGAGCAATTCCTGCATCTCCTTTAGGTAAGCTCTACAAAGAGCATATCGGTTTCATTAAAGCAAAAAATGTCGAAGGATTACTCGACCAGTACAGCGAAGATCTTCTACTAATTAGTACCCTGACTGAAAATCGCCAGCCGCTCTATATCCGTGGGCGACAGCAGCTCAAGGAGTTTTTTGAAAGCCGCATCTTCAGTTTAGAGGATTTGGAAGTCTCGCTCAACCAGTGGGCGGAGACCGAGAATACGCTGATGATGGTGGAAAGTCTCAAAACTCGCAGTACTAATGGCGTAGTTGGCGAAATGAGTTTCTACGATAATTGGGTATTGCGCAATGGCAAAATTGCCGTTCACTTTGCTGGTGTCGTTCAATATCCCGATGGGTCATACGCATAGATACGTTCTTGTCCAGCTTTAGTAAGGATCTAAGTTATGGCTTGGCTCAAATTTTCTCAGATGGCAATAAGCTGCAAAGATCCAATTGCAACTGAAAAATTTTACACGAAATATTTCGGCTTCCAACGCGCTCGGGTCGCACCGCTTGGCAAGGAACAGATTGTGTTTCTGAAATTGGGTGATATGTATCTTGAGTTGATCCAAGCAAAGGAAGAATCTCCTGCTTACCAGATTCGTAACGATGGACCAGCCTACCCAGGCTGGCGACACCTGGGGTTCCAGGTCGATAATGTCGATGCTAAGCTAGCGGAAATGGGCGAGGATGCCAAAATTTCTCTAGGACCACTCAACTTTGACGAGTTTATCCGCGGATGGCGATCGGTTTGGATTACCGATCCAAACGGTAACATTATCGAAATTAGTCAAGGATACACCGATCAGGATAATCCGCCGTCTTTAGAGGCGAATGAAGTTGCTTCTATTTACTGAAAATATAAACGCTGGCACATAAGAGCAAGATAGTCAAATCAAAAGATTGTCAACTTACATCGAAATTTCGCTCCTTGCGTCAGTGTTTTTTAGTCACTAAGCTGAAAGGCATTCTAACTAAGAATTAGAGCTGACTTTGAGCTACTCAAGAGATGTAGGCACACTACATGAGCATCGGTTGATTTAGTTAACAGTAAAAGGAGCCACTATGGATTTACAAAATAAAGTAGCAATTGTTACAGGAGCTAGTAGCGGCATTGGAGCGGCGATCGCCAAAAGCTTAGACGCAGCGGGGATGAAGCTGTTGATTACAGCGCGATCTCCAGAAAAACTGGCAGAACTTGCCGCTCAAATGAGCAATGAAACGGTAATTGTACCTGGGGAAATCACCGATTCTGAATTGCCACAACACTTGGTTGATGTAGCTTTAGAAAAATTGGGTCGTCTGGATGTTGTCATCAACAATGCCGGTGTAATGCATATGATGTCAATTGAGGATGCAGACATCGAAGCTTTGTGTAAAATGATCCGGATTAATTTTGAGGCTGTAGTGCGAATGAGTTACATAGCACTGCGGCATTTCAAGCAACAGGGTAGTGGCTATATTATCAATATGTCTAGTATCTCTGGGCTGAAAACGACTCCCAAGTTAGCTGTTTATGACGGTACTAAGCACGCCTTAGAAGCTTTTACTGATTCCTTGCGGATGGAGTTGGCTGGTTCTGGTATTGGTGTTGCCACAGTTGAGCCTGGTGCAGTTGCTACTAACCTGTATGACTCTTGGAAATCGCGTGGGATGAAAGGTTATGACGAGCTTGTGCCAAACCCACTTCAGAGCGAGGATGTGGCTCGTTGTGTTCGATTTATTCTAGAGCAACCAGGTAATATTCTGATTCCTAGACTTTTAGCTGTACCAGTAGCTCAGCCAGTGTAGGTAGACTTTTACTGGTGTCAATGAAAGCAGTAGGGTACGTTTTGGTTATCGATTCAAAGATCTTGAAGATCCCCCAACCCCCTTAAAAAGGGGGCTTTAAGTTTTCTCCTTTTTAAAGATTTTGAAGACCCCCCAACCCCCTTAAAAAGGGGGCTTTAAGTTTTCTTCTTTTTAAGAGAGTTAGGATAAATCTTGCCTTAAGCAAAAAGCATTAAATTAAAAACTTTGACTACAGAAATAAACAAAATAAACTCTTATTATTTTAGATTTTACTAGTTAAAAAATTACCCATATGTGATTTCACAATTAAACCAAGAAAATTGCTACATTCAAAGTTTTTCAAGCGACATTTAACAAAAAACTAATTACAACAAAACAATCTTAACATCAGACAAAATAACAGCCCTTGCTCTTACTTAAGTCAATTGATAAATTTAAAACATAGACTTCTACCTTCACTTCTAGGAAGGAGAAACAAGGGTCAACAATGGCAACAGCTACTACTAATTTTACAGATATTCTAACTAAATTTCCTCAAGTTAGAAAATTGTGGTCGAATGTAAATGTTACAGATTTTGGACCTTACTACGAGGCTTTACAAACACGATTGATCGATCGCATTTGGAATGATGAATTACTTAAGCAAGAAATACTAACCGATCCGAAAACCGTTTTTGCACGAGAATCGAATATTACCTTTCCCAGCAATGTAGAAGTTAGGGTTTTAGAGGAACCAGAAGATACCTTTTACTTTGTGATTCCTGAAGCTCCGCCAGCAGAAGAGCAATGGTATCGGTACGAGCAACTTGCTACCTGGTGGATGTTGGGTCATACTTGGTGGACAACGTACTATTATCTTTGTGGTGCTGAGAAAGCAAGAGCTTACAGAGAGAACTTGCAAGCATTATGGATCGCTCGTATTTGGACAAATGAGGCTTTTCATGAGAAGATTGCCTCCAATCCAAAAGCGACGTTTGAAGCAGAAATGGGAGCAGTCTTTCCTCCCAACTTGAAGATTCAGACCCTACAGGAAACCTCAAATCTCATTTATTTCATCCTACCTAAAAATCCGCAAGTCGAGCGACTAGACGAAAATTCTCCGATGGGGCAGTGGTGGCAAGTATCCCACACCTGGTGGTGGTGGTTGGTTAATTTACGTTTCCGACAGCCAGCAAAGAACACAGTAACAGGGATAGTTAGCTAAACGAAGAGCTATGTTGAGCAGCGATGTAGAGAACAGCTGTTTTGCTACGGCGATCGCTTCTACATCTCATTTTCAGAAAAACAATTTTATGCAAAATCTTATGCAAACCTTCATCAAAGTCAATGGCAAACAGTATACGACAGACGTTGAGCCACGGTTGCTACTTGTGGATTTTCTCCGCGATATTCTAAATCTAACGGGAACAAAGAGTGGCTGCGATACGGGACAGTGTGGTGCTTGTACGGTAATGCTGAATGGGATGTCAGTAAAAAGCTGTACGGTCTTAGCAGTACAAGCTGATGGTAGCGATATAGTGACAATTGAAGGCGTTGCTCAAAATGGTCAACTGAGTGCCTTGCAAGAAGGTTTCTGGAACATGCACGGTCTACAGTGTGGGTATTGCACGCCAGCTATGATTATGTCACTCATGGATCTATTACAAAACAATCCTAGACCTAGCGAAGCGGAAATCCGAGATTGGCTTGATGGTATTTTTTGCCGTTGTGGTGTCTACCCAAACGCCATTCGTGCCGTACATTATGCTGTGGAAAAAAATGCTGTGGAAAAAATGCAGCCGGAATCTCTAACAGCTAAGCCAGAATCTGTAACGGCTAATGAGTATTTACCAATTGCACGAACAGCTAATGTATCCTTAAAGGCAAAAAGTCAATGAGGAATATTGTCGCTGATGTCAAACGCTGGTGGAATCAGGGTGACTCTGTGGCACTAGCAACTGTTGTCTGCACTCAAGGCTCAAGTCCAAGAGAGCCTGGATCTGTCATGGCTGTATCGAGTAGTGGCGAGGTCGCTGGCTCTATTAGCGGTGGGTGTGTTGAAGGAGCAGTAGTTGAGGAAGCACTGGCAGCGATCGCACTTAATCAGCCACGGCTAGTTACCTATGGAGTGGCTGATGAACTGGGCTTTGTGGTTGGTTTGACCTGTGGAGGTACTATTCAGGTTTTCGTGGAACCCCTCGTACACAAGTGCCTTGGGAGAGAGCTGCCAATGAGTATTGTCTTTGATGCCATCTGCAAAGCATCCGAGCAGCCCATAGCACTCTGTACGTTGGTTGAGGGGACGAATGTTGGAGCTAAGATGTTAGTGACCGATCGCGGTGCGATCGCTGGTTCTCTTGGCAACACAGAGCTGGAGCAGGTGGTGACTCGTGACGCTCAAAGGCTTTTAACTCAAGGACTGAAAAACTTGAGCTACTATGGTGCTAATGGGGAATGCAGTCAAGCAAATGTAGCAATTTTTATTGAGTCCTTTGTACCCCAGCCGCACTTAATTGTAATTGGGGCTGTTGATTTCGCTCGATCGCTTTGCAAACTAGGTAAAATACTAGGTTACCGGATAAGCGTATGTGATGCTCGGTCTCGCTTTGCCACGCCAGCACGCTTTCCTGAAGCTGACGAGATCGTGGTGGACTGGCCCGGTCAGTATCTCCAAAGCACCCAGATAGACGCTCGTACTATTATTACCGTACTCACTCACGATCCTAAATTTGATGTTCCAGCGCTGCTAGCCGCTGTACGTACCCCAGCAGCTTACATTGGTGCGATGGGAAGCCGCAAAGCCACCGCAGATCGAGTCCGTCGCCTTAAGGAGGCTGGACTTAATGAAACTGAACTGGCTCGGATTTGCGCCCCAATTGGGCTGGATATTGGTGCTAACACTTTAGAAGAGACGGCTGTGTCAATTATGGCTGAGGTTATCGCTCTTAAGAGCGGGCGTAGTGGCTGTAGGCTCTCTCAGACCCAAAAATCAATTCACGTCAAGTAAGAACATGGGACAGGTTGCTATTGCTATCCTTGCTGCTGGTAGAGGTTCTCGGTTTGGAGGGGATTCTCCTAAACCTTTAGCAATGTTTAGGGGGCGATCGCTAGTTTCCTATGCTCTTAAGGCTGCTGGTGAAAGTGGTCTTGCCCCAATTTTACTCGTCGTCGGTTACAATTTCCAGCAAGTAGCCGCGGCAGCCTTACCAGGTGTGAATATAGTACATAACCTTCAATGGCAAAGTGGAATTGCTTCAAGTCTAAAACAGGCTGTGTGGATGTTGGAGCCGAATAGCTCTATTGATGCTCTCTGTATTGGGCTTGCCGACCAGCCATTTGTGACTGCTGCTTGTTACCGTCGTCTCGTAGCTACCTATCATGAAGGAGCTTCTTTTGTGGTAGCTACCTATAAAGGAACTCGGTGCAACCCCGTCCTCCTTGCTCGTTCGTTGTGGATTGATGCCATGAAACTTGAGGGGGACGAAGGAGCTAGGCAGTTGATGCGAGTTTACCCAGTTGTGGAAGTCAGTTGCGATCGCATCGGCAATCCACATGATATCGATACTAAGGACGACCTCCAACAATTAGAATCTGAAGTGGTTCCCAAAAACTGGACAGAGGGTTAAGCCCTGAACGACTCAAACAATAATACTAACCAGAGTATAGAGACGTGCTTCAGCACGAGCAAAGAGTTTTCCTAGCTTTTGCCCAAAAGCCTTCAGTGTAATACTCTATTGGGAGAGTGCTTCTAACGTAACACCTGGTACAAAACACTTACGACCTCACACATAGCAGAATAATTTCGCACTTGAAAATGTCCCTACTTAGAGGCACGATTGAGCTTTATTGAGACGCAATATTCTCTTTGAAACGAATATCAGTCTCCTCAGCACCGATTTTTGCAACACAGCCCCGGGATTAAATCCATATCAATAATGCCTGATTTTGTTCCAAGTTTTTCACTTTGTTAATTCTAAGCTAAGGTATCAAATTCAACACCCAAATAACTGTAGTGTCTATTAAGACAAAGAGACTGACAAACAGAGTGGCTTTCAAGTCGCACTTTGGCTTTCAGGGATTGCATATGCTACTTAGTTGGCTCTCTGAGCTTCGAGTAGTACGGTGGCAAAAACTGAAAGTAGTCGAAATGCTACCTCAAGTCAAAAAACGGTTCAAAATTATTAATCCGGTTTAACAAATTTTCAGCAAGACGGTAATGCAATTAAATCAAGTAATAGGTCTATGACTCCTACTTTTGGATAGCAATAGCAATTCTAGAACTTATTAAGTATCAGCAAAGGAATTAGAGATGGTTAAGCTCGCTTCTTCAGCCGCTAATTTAGATCTTCGCGCACCTATTTTTACAACCTTAAGTAAAGGAATTGGTGGAGATTGGTTGCAACGCATCATACTAGTTTTAGTGGATTACATGCTTCTATCTTTGGCATGGCATACCACCCAGACTCTTTGCATTCCTCTAGATTTTCCCTGGAAGTTGAATAACTTACTTTTACCTATTCCGATTGCTCATATTGGGATCATGGCAGCACGAGGATTATATAACTCTAATGAAGAATACTGTAACTATTTAAGCCCAATCGAAGCACTCACTTTATCACATTTTTTTCTGCTAGGTATTAACTTTTCCTATCAGTCACATCATTTTCTTCCCTGGTCTACTTTCTTCTGGGCTTGGCTACTCAGCATACTGTTATCTTTAGTTGGGCGAATATGTGTGAAATTTACTACTAAAAAGTTACGCCAACAAGGTACAATCTGCAATCCAATTTTCATCATTGGTTTTCCAAAAGATCTTGAAAAAGCCACTCAGTTGCTAGTGCAAGAAAACCATTACAGAATTATAGGATATTTGCCAATTCACACGTTAGGAAAACATGGTATGGAAAAGGTGATTGAAGAAATCACTGTTTCAGGAGCAGCCGAAGTCTTTGTCTGTTCTTGGCACAAAATAGAGCAACGAATGTTTCTTTATTGGAGATTACGTAATAATGGTATAACACTAAATATTTTGCCACTTAGCTTAGAAGAAATAGTGGAAGAGAAGACGGGGGCATTTTTATCACTAAAAAGCGGCGTACCTTTCTTTAAACTTTCTCCTCCATTAATTGCAGGATTAGATTTTCGGCTCAAGCGTTGTTTTGACTTTTGCCTAGCCGTTCTAATAATCTTATTTTTATCACCTCTATATCTGGCGA
Organism: Chroococcidiopsis sp.; assembly: GCF_051657925.1. Classification (NCBI taxonomy): domain Bacteria; kingdom Bacillati; phylum Cyanobacteriota; class Cyanophyceae; order Chroococcidiopsidales; family Chroococcidiopsidaceae; genus Chroococcidiopsis; species Chroococcidiopsis sp. Next base: position 20,448 of record NZ_JBOFLP010000221.1, on the reverse strand, counting down.
TCGCGCTTTTGATTGAACTAGATTCTCCTGGTCCTATATTTTATCAGCAAACTCGCGTAGGTTTGCATGGTAAACACTTTAATGTTTGGAAATTTAGAACAATGGTTAATCATGCAGATAAGCTTCAAAAGGAATTAGAAAGATTCAATGAAATGAAGGACGGTGTATTATTTAAGATTCAAAACGATCCGCGTATTACAAAAATCGGACATATTTTAAGACGTTATAGTTTAGATGAATTACCCCAAGTATTCAATGTGATTTGTGGTGAGATGAGTCTAGTTGGTCCGCGCCCACTACCGCTTAGAGACATCGAGAAACTTTCGGAAGCTCAATTAATTCGTCACGAAGTTCTACCAGGAATAACTGGTCTTTGGCAAATATCTGGTCGTTCGGAAATTAAAAACTTTAGAGATGTGTTGCTCTTGGATATTTCCTATATAGAAAATTGGTCGTTGTGGTTAGATTTGCAAATTTTGCTAAAAACAATTGTGGCTATAGCTCAGAAAACAGGAGCTTATTAAAAAATATCGATCGTTCGTGTATTAAAGATTTTTTATGGAATCTCAAGAACATCTCAATTTAGATTTGCAAAAGTATTGGGAGAGCCTAAAACGCAATTGGCTACCTGCTGTAGCTACCTTTGGATTAGTTTCTGTCCTTGCGACCTTAGTAGCGTGTTTGCAACAACCTGAATACGAAGCTCAAGGAAAGCTGTTATTAAAAATCAGCCGTACTCCCTCCCTAACAGGGGTAGGTCAACAACTAGAAGAATTAGATCCTCCTCTAGCAGCAAAGAGTAGTCCTCTCAATACAGAAATAGAGATTATTCGTTCTATTCCTCTCGTACAACAGACGATTAACGCACTTAATTTAAAAGACCAAAACGGCACTCCTCTAGATCCACAAACAATTATCAAACAACAGCTCGATGTCAAAAATATTGGAGCAACAGATGTATTACTAATTTCTTATAAAAGTAATGACTCTACACAAGCTGCGGTAGTAGTCAATAAACTCATGAACCTATATATCACCAGGAATTTACTTGCTAATCGTACTGAAGCTGTTACGGCGAACAAATTTATTGCCAAGCAATTGCCCATAGCTGAAGCTAGTGTTAGTCAAGTAGAAGCGGCTTTGCGCCAATTTAAGGAAAAAAATCAAATTGTAGCTTTGGATGAGGAAGCTAAATCGGCAGTCAAGATTATTGAGGAGCTAGAAAACAAAATCAAACAAACTGAAGCTGACCTTGCTGATGCTACTACTCGGTCGGCAAATCTTCAACAGAAAGTAGGTATGACTTCAAAGGATGCCTTAGCTATAAACTCTCTCAATCAGTCGTTAGGGGTGCAAAAAGTTCTAGAAGAATTTCAACAAGTAGAAAGCCAAATAGTAGTCCAACAAAATCGCTTCTTAGACGATAATCCTACGATTATTGATTTAAAGCGCAAAAGAGATAGCCTCACAGCTTTATTGCACGATCGCATTCAACAGGCGCTTGGCACTCATACACAAGTATCTAATCGAAATTTACAAATTGGAAAAAGTCAACAAAAACTGATTGAAGATTTTGCTGCTATGGAGGGAACGCGCTTAGCTCTAAATAGTCGTTTGGCTTCATTGTCTAAAGCTCAATCTAGCTTTAAAAAACGACTCAATACTCTACCCAAATTAGAACAGGAACAGCGAGAGCTACAGCGAAGACTAGCAGCGGCTCAGTCTACTTACCAAACCTTATTGCAGAAATTTCAAGAAGTGCGGTTGGCAGAAAACCAAAACACAGGTAATGCCACTATAATCGAAAACGCTCTGGTTCCTAGAAAAGCATCAATTCGGAAACCAGCTTTAATTATTATTTTAGGAATTTTGCTAGGAATTTTTCTTTCTACGAGTGCTGTTCTCATTTTAGAAATCACTGATAAATCTATTAAATCTCTTCGAGAAGTTAAAGTTTTTTTTGGATATGCAGTGATAGGTAATATTCCTTATTTTGGGAAAATAGTTAACATCCATCGCCAGAACGGACAACAAAATATTCCGCCAGTCTTTGTGAGAGATATGCCTGATTCGCCTATTAGCGAAGCATTCAATATCCTTCAAGCTAATCTAAAATTTTTCCACCTGTTGCATTCCTCAGACAGCACCTCATTTCAAACTACTCAGGCAAGAGGAAAAATCAAGCCATCTCTCAGTCTCGGAAATTTTGTCAACAGTTTGAGGACTTCAAATAAAGCTTTTAAAACAATTGTAGTCACAAGCTCTATTCCTAAAGAAGGTAAGTCTACAGTTTCAGCTAATTTAGCCGCAACTATGGCAGAAATAGGGCGTAAAGTCTTGCTAGTAGATGCCAATATGCACCATCCAATACAGCACCAAATTTGGAGATTGACTAATACATCTGGCTTAAGCAATATTCTAACCAGTCAGGCTGGATTTGAGGTTATAGAAAAGTCTGATGTGGCTAATTTGGATATTTTGACCGCTGGAGTCATACCTCCTAAACCAATAGCTCTGCTAGACTCCCAACGGATGTCTTTGCTAATTGATTATTTTTCTGCGCGTTACGATTTTGTAATTATCGATGCACCTGCTTTTAGCCATGCAGCTGATGCTCTAACTTTGAGTCACATGAGTGATGCTGTTTTGTTTATAGCACGACCTGGATTACTTAACTATGTCAGTGCTGAGGCAGCTAAGGAGTTATTAGAGCGTTCTAGTCAAAAATCTCTGGGTTTAGTCATTAATAGTTGGAGCCAAGGAGAAAAATTTAATGCTTCCTTATTCTCTGCCGGGAAAATCAATTTAAAAAACATTAATATAGCTTCTAAAAAAGCTAATTTAAAATGCAATAGTTATACTCATAATTCTGCTTGAGAATTTACCACTTTCTGTAAGACGTAAGTACTCGATTGCCCAAATTATTTCCAGTTAGTAAAAATAATCAAGCTTGTTGAAGCCCTAGAAAAAAGTTGAGGAACGTATGAAAAAAGTTTTAGGAATATTGGGAGGAATGGGTCCCCTTGCGTCTGCGGAGTTTTTAAAAACAATATATGAGTTTAATCTTGCCGATAGAGAACAAGACATGCCTGCATGTTTCCTTTACTCCGACCCGACAATTCCCGATCGCACGGAAGCGATCGCTAGTGGCTTAGATGAATTATTACTCAACGATCTAATTGCAGTTCTAGAAACACTTTACTTATTAGGTGTTGATAAGATTGTCATCCCTTGTATAACTATACATTATTTTCTTCCCAAGGTTCCATCAATTTTGAGAGACAAGATCGTGTCTTTAGTCGAGTTAATTCTAGAAGAAGTCTTAAATAGGCAAGAACGTCAACTTTTACTATGTACGAAAGGAACGCTGAATGCAGGTATTTTTCAACAACACAAATTGTGGAAATGGGTTAAGCCATACATAATCATTCCGCAAGCAGAGTATGAACAGATTCACCATTTGATTTATCAAATAAAAAAGGAAGGTATTCAGAAATCTACTCTCGTTTTCCTCAACACATTACTAAAAAAATATGAAGTGAATTCTTTTATTGCTGGATGCACCGAATTTCACTTGCTCACGAAGTACCTTATCCAACATGATGCCCGATATTATCGTGTCGTAGATCCGCTCTTAATTATGGCAACAGATTTAAGAAGATTCATCGATCCACAACCAAACAATAGGAGTTTTATAACTGTCGATCGAGAATGCGCTCGCCTATTGATTCCTTCAATGAACGTTAACCAAAATCAGTTTTTATCGGACGGTCGATATGCCACAAATACGTAAAGTACAGGGTAAGTATGTGAAGGCAGCTTTTGCTCTGTTGCGCTTGTTTGAGTTCAAATCGCTGCCGGCGATCGCCAAAATACTACGAGCATATATACCTTTTCCTCTACTGCATTTATATAGGACATACAAATACAATCTTTCTACCGTACTAGATCGGCAACTATCGAATCTTTTCCACAATCAAGTAGCAACAACTAAAAAGTTAATTAATAATAGAAAAACTATCTTATTCTACCCAGAGTTTCCTACTTCTGGTGCAATTTATTATATTTGCCTCTTTTTAGGTTATAACGTCACTAATAACCCCGAAGCACCTTTCGATCTCTGCATTAAGTGGAAAGATGCAACTTTTTCCCCAAAAGATTACGTACTATTTCGATTATCAGTCCAAAATTCAAATCCTAGTATTGTCAATATAAACTGCGAAAATATTAGCAAATCCTACGTAGACCAAGTATTTCATAGTGTTTTTGGTTACAGCGCCACTATAGATCCGCTGACATACACTGGTAAATGCGTGATGAAATCCAATCTAAACGGTCAGCATGATGGCAAAATAATTTCTTGTCCGATTGACACAGTAGAACCAGGTATTGTTTACAACAAACTCATTGATAATGAAGTAGAAAAGGGCAAAGTACTACTACTAAGAGTTCCAGTCTTTAAGTATATAATTCCCTTTGTTTATTTAAAATACTTCCCAGTAGAATACCGCTTTGGTAGATCCTTTGCTCACCTGATTTCAGCACGATTAGCCGAGGTTCAAGACATTTTTTCTGAAGCAGAAATTAGCCAAATCTTATGTTTTTGCCAAAAAATAGGACTGGATTATGGCGAATTAGACATACTCAGAGATAGAAGCGATCGGCGATTGTACATTGTTGATGCTAATAATACTCCTTCTGCCACTATGATTTACAATCCTCTCGATCTCCCTCTTGATAAGCAGAAATGTTTTCTATCTCCCAGCGATCGCCAAGTTGCTCTGCAAAAGTTCGCTCAAGCCTTTAAAACGGCACTATTAAATTCATCAAAATTGTAACTAGGGTATCCTATGATGGACATCCGACAAAAAGCAGTCAAAGGTGTAGTTTGGTCTGTAATTCAGCACTGGGGTAGCCAGACAATTTCCTTTGTTGTATTTTCTCTACTAGCTCGCTTACTCAAACCAGAAGAATTTGGTTTAGTCGCTCTAGCTAGCGTTTTTATCGCTTTGATGGAAATCGTTCTCGATCAAGGATTATCTCAGGCGATCGTCCAACGCCATCAATTAGAGCCAGAACATCTAGATTCTGCTTTTTGGGCAAACCTGTCAGTTGGTATATTGTTAACTACATTCGGCATCACTTTTGCCAAACCAGTTGCTAATTTATTTAACCGCCAACAACTAGCACCGATTCTACAATGGCTGTCGCTGAGTTTTTTGTTGAATTCCTTCAGTTGCGTACAGCAAGCAATCTTTCATCGTCAATTGGCTTTTAAGTTTGTTGCAGTGCGATCGCTCTTGGCAACTCTAGGCGCTGGTACGATTGGCATTACTATGGCGGTTAATGGCTTCGGTGTCTGGAGCCTCGTCGGTCAAAAGTTAACTGGTGCTTTGGTGGGAGCTGTAGTTTTATGGAGTGCTAGTGACTGGCGACCAAAGTTTTGTATTTCTTTAAAACACTTCAAGGAATTGTTCGCTTTTGGTATTAATGCGATCGGGTTGAACGCAGTCAATTTTTTTAATCGCCGCGCTGATGATTTTTTAATCGGATATTTTCTCGGTCCTGTAGCACTAGGGTATTACACCATTGCCTATCGAGTGCTATTAGTCATGACGCAATTGCTAATTACCGTAACTAACCAAGTTGCGTTACCTACTTTTTCTAAGCTACAAGCAGAACCCGAACGATTGCAATGTGCGTTTTACACTGTTACGCAACTAACAAGTCTCGTCGCTTTTCCAACTTTTATTGGTATGGCTGTATTAGCGCCTGAAGTCGTACAGATCTTATTTGGCAGTCAGTGGCAATTAAGTATTCCAATTATGCAAGTTTTAGCATTCGTCGGTATTCTCCACTCAATGTTTAACTTCAATTCTACTGTGATGATGGCTAAAGGTAAACCAGCTTGGAAATTGGGGGTAAACTGTCTAACTGCTGTAGTTAATATTCTAGGTTTTATATTGGCCACTCGTTGGGGAGTTGTCGCTGTTGCATTAGCTTATGTCATTGGTAGTTATTTGACTTTTCCAATTTCTATATATGTAGTTCGTAAATTAATTCCCCTACAACCAATCGCCTATCTACGTCAATACGCGATCGCGATCGCGGCAACCTCGGTTATGGGAAGTGCTATTTTGGCAGCCAAATATTTTTTGCATGGTTTGCTCGCTTTGCCAGCTTCATTAGCTCTCTATACGCTAATCGGTGCTGTTATTTATGCTCTAACAATTTTCATACTTGCTCCAAAGTTTTTTTGGCACATTATGAGCTTCATACGTTAACTAATCCGATATGACAAAGAAGGTAATGAGATATGAGCGATCGACCTTTAGTTAGTATAATTATTAATAATTGCAACTATGACTGTTACATTGGTGAAGCGATTGAAAGTGCTTTAAATCAAACTTATCCCGATTTGGAAGTTATTGTAGTTGATGATGGTTCTATCGATAATTCTCGCGAAGTCATTGCTCGTTATCGAGATCGAATCATTCCAGTTTTGAAAGAAAATGAGGGGCAATCATCAGCGTTTAACGCCGGATTTACTATAGCTAAAGGCGATATTATTTGTTTCCTTGATGCCGACGATATTGCTCTAGTAGAAAAAGTGTCAGAAGTTGTCAGTGTATTTAAAGATAACCCAGACATCGGTTGGTGTTTTCATAGTCTCAAGGTAATGGATATGAAGACGGGTGAGTTGCTAAAACGAGTACACCGTGACAATGCATATATAACTGTGACAGAGCAAACAAAGCAGGAGCGATCGCAAAAATGCGATTTTAGAGCGTCAATGCTCGAACAGGGAAAAGTAAATTTTATTATACCTCCGACCTCTGGCTTGTGCTTCACACGTTCTCTGCTAAAGCAAATTTTTCCCTTGCCTCAGTATAAAGCTCATAAAACCTCAGCCGATCGCTGCTTGAAATTTTCGGCGATCGCCTTAAGTCCAGGTTTTTTCTTAGATCAAGAGCTAACTATTCAAAGAGTACACGATAATAACGCTTACACTGCAAGGGGCGATCGACAACAATATATGGCAAGATCGATTTTAATTATGGCTAACTGGATGAGAGTTAGGTTTCCAGAATTGTCGAAATTTACTAATAAATCTTTTGCCAAAGGACTCAGCATTTACTGGCGAACTGGCGGAGTGGAAGCATCGGCTAAAGAACTTGTAAAAAAATATCTGGCTTCTATTTCAATCCTAGAAAGGCTGGAAATTAGTTTAAGAGCATTTTATTATACGTTAAAAATGTGGGGGCGATAATAATTCATGTATTCATTGTTGCAAGAGTTATGCAGTCGATTCTCCAACGCCCTTAAAAACGGGGCATTAGTTTTCTCCTTTTTGTTACAGGAAATACGCAGTCGATTCCCCAATCTCCTTAAAAAGGGGGTATTAGTTCTCCCCTTTTTTAATGTGTTTTTAACTACAAAAATGAAAAAACTCAACCTCAATCAAAATGGACTAATGAGCAAGTGAGATTACAGATTGCCATCCAGAAAAACTTATTTGAAAAGGGATTTGTGATTTTAGCACTGCTACTTTTCTCAGACGCTTTTATTTCGCTTTTTCGCCGTCAAGAAGGATTTGTACTTGATGCGACTGAAGGCGACCCGGTCATGCAAGTTTTTTTATTTGGGGTCTATGCAGTTACCTTTTTCCTCATTCTGCTGCGGTGGAAGAGTGTCGTGCAACTCGTACTCAAGGAAAAGCTGTTAATCCTGCTAGTTGCGATCGCTCTCGTCTCTGTGCTTTGGTCTGTTGCACCAGCAGTTACTCTCCGCCGTAGTGTAGCACTCGTCATGACAACTTTATTTGGGGTGTACTTAGCGACGCGCTACAGCTTAAAACAGCAATTGCAGTTGCTAGCGTGGACTCTGGGGATAGCATTGGTGCTAAGTTTTCTGTTTGCGATCGCCCTGCCAACCTACGGAGTTCACCAGGAAGGGGGACATATCGGCGCTTGGCGGGGAATCTTCGTGCATAAAAATGCCTTGGGTCGCGCAATGGGTTTAAGCGTGATGTTATTCTCACTGTTTGCTCTTTATGGCTACAGATATCGATGGATTGCATGGACTGGCTTTGCACTTTCGATCGCCTTAATGCTGCTGTCAACGTCAGCAACACCCCTGTTGTCTTCCCTGATTGTTCTAGCTCTATTGCCACTCTACAGCCTGTGGCGTTGGCGGAATCCTTTATTTATGCATTTTGTTGTCATGGCAGTGACGCTTGGTGCAGCTATAGTTTTGTGGCTTTTGAGTCAAGTGGAAGCAATTCTTGCTGCTACCGGACGGGATTTAACTTTTACCGGACGCACAGAGTTGTGGTCGGTTTTGCTGCAAGCAATCCAAAAATATCCCTGGTTGGGTTATGGATACAGTGCCTTCTGGCTAGGCTGGCAGGGCGAATCTGGGAGGGTATGGAACGTACTGATTTGGGAACCTACATACGCTCACAATGGTTATTTACAATTAGGACTCGATTTAGGCTTGCTAGGTATTGCAGTATTTGTATTGGGATTCTCGATCTACTTTGGGCGATCGCTGATCTGGGCGCGTACTAACCAAACTGCCACAGGAATGTTTCCATTAGCATTTTTGACATTCTTGTTGCCGTATAACATGACCGACAGCATTATCTTGCAGCAAAACAATATTTTTTGGATTTTTTATGTTTCAACGGTTTTCTCAATGACGATTCAGCCTCAGCTAGCTAAACCGCTTGCAAATAGGCAATTTTCAGCATAGAAAAACAATCTCATATGCCTCACAAACCTGTTGTCTTGATTTATAGAAATAATCTCCTGCCAGCTTCAGAAACCTTCGTGCAAAAACAAGCAGAAGCCTTGCGGGATTTCATTCCTTATTACGTAGGCTCTCGTCTCGTGCAAGGTTTGCAACTTCCTCAAGAGCGCCGGATCGCCCTCAACCAAGGTGGACTGCTAGGCTTGACAAATGAGCTGTCTTATAAGTTGTGGGGAATAGCATCTACCGATCTCGTTCGATATTTACAGGGGCTTCATCCCGCACTCATTCACGCTCATTTTGCACCAGATGGGGCGATCGCTTTGCCACTAGCGCAACGTTTACAAGTCCCGCTTGTAGTTACATTCCACGGTTATGACGCTACCATGCAGGACAAGTATGCAAAAACTTCCTTCTGGAGTCACCGTGTTTATTTACGTCGTCGAGAAGTGCTGAAGCAGGAGGCGCGGCTATTTATTGCGGTATCGGATTATATTAAGCAAAAGCTACTAGAGCAGGGTTTTCCGCCAGATAAGGTTGTCGTGCATCATATTGGTGTCGATACAGAAACTTTTCAACCCGATCCATTCGTGCAACGTCATCCAATCGTGCTGTTTGTAGGACGACTAGCTGAGAAGAAAGGATGTAAATATCTGATTCAAGCCATGAACCAAGTACAAGCAGTGATGCCAGATGTGGAGCTGGTCATTATTGGTGATGGACCGTTAAGGGTCGACTTAGAAAACATGGCAGCAATACAACTACGTCGCTATCGGTTTCTCGGTACGCAACCGCCACAAGTCGTAAAAAATTGGATGAATCGGGCGCTGTTGCTGGCTGCACCAAGCGTAACCGCTGCCACAGGGGATTCCGAGGGGCTTCCTATTGTCCTCATTGAAGCTCAAGCGATGGGTTTACCAGTTGTCAGTTCGATTCATTCTGGTATCCCTGATGCTATATTGCACGGTCAGACAGGCTTCCTGGCTAGAGAACAAGACTGGAAGACATTAGCTGAGTATATTTTGCTCTTACTCAACGATCTAACCTTATGGCAGCAATTTAGCCAAAACGGTCAAGAACGAGTCCGCACCCGATTCAATCTTCGCAGTCAATCTCGTGTTTTAGAGGATATATACTGTACTACTTTGCGACAAAAGGTAAGCATACAACCGTTCGTGCATCAATTGTGAAATTACCACTCATCTAATGACAGCCTTCACGAGTGGTTCACATCTCAATCTCTCAATGCTAATTTTTTCCGAATTTGCGATCTTTTTGTTCCTAGTTTGACACTTTTGTTATTGTAAATTAGACATTAAGGTTGAAGATAAAAGCTTCTGGAATTTATTATCAGATTTGCAAGTTTATTTTCACCGAAAAACGTCGAGCTGAATGTAACACTCTTCCTACCAAATAGTAAGGTGGGCATCGCCCACCTTTCCATAAAGCTTAAGTTATCGAACAACAGTATTAACTATCTATAGCCCTCTGATTTGAATTGTAAAACATGCGAGATGACGGTCGTTTATCATTTGGAGTTCGTAGTTACGACTAACAAATTATATCGATAGTCATTACATCAAATTTTATGCTTCGAGCGGGGTTGTTATAGATAACAAGGAGTGATAATGATGATGAAACTTGTCAATCTAAAAGAACTCGTTTGTTCATGGTTGGATGGAATTGAGGTTCGTGACTCTAAGAAAGCCCATTTATTGTGTAAGGCAATTCCAGCCAGTTGTCCGTTTGAACGAGAAATCAAGTTCTTTAATCGCATCCTAGTTCATATTCCGCCCCTATGCAAGTTAAATCCTTTTTACGAGCAAGTCGTGAATCTTCGCTTTAAAGCCCTGTGCTATCTGGCAGAAGAATGCGGCGAGGATATAGCAATATATTGCTAAATATTAGGAGATAAATTTATGAACTCGTACATCTTGTTTGAAACCGTAATTCAGATGTCTGTCATAGTTTATCTAGCCTCAATATTGCTATTACTTAATGCTGCGAAGAAATTAGTTAAATAGTCATTGAAATCTTTGAGGAAGTTAAGGGTTAATGACAGTGTTGTAGAACTATAAATATGAAACACAAAAGTGTGAGACGCAGGCTTGGCTACTTATCTGCTGCCCCACGAGCCTCTACTCATCCTAATGCTGAGGCAGGCGGACCGCGATCGCATATGTTGGGAGTGATGAGAGCTTTTGCGGCTCTCCAGTGGCAAGTTCACCCTTTTATTGTGGGCGATCGCGTCCCGCGTAGTTGGGTGACAAAAGGCTCGGAACGTGCCGTGACAGGAGGATTTCTTCGCACTCTTGGATCGGATTTAATCCGCCTGTACATGAGCCCTCTCAATGCAAAACGAGCTTGGCAAGAATTAGCTCAAAAGGTGGATTTGGTTTACGAGCGTCGCGCTGCGTTGCAGTCTCTAGGTTGGATTTTCAAGCAACACGGCATTCCCTGGATCTTAGAAACTAATTCCCCTTTATTCTATGAGTCAAAGGCAGAACGGAAAAATGTTGTTTTAAGCGATCTCGAACGTCAGTTAGAAATTCAAGCTTATCGAGAGTGCGATCTGCTGGTCTGCGTTACCCAAGCACTCAAAGAGATTATCGTTCGGGAAGCAGAGATCTCACCAGAGAAGGTCATCGTCTTACCCAACGGCGTAGATTCTAGTGTTTTTGACTCCGAGGGTTGCCATCCCAAACGCATATTTGATAACTTCACAATTGGATTTGTCGGTAATCTTTACCCTTGGCAGGGATTAGACGATTTGCTGGAAGTCCTTTACGACTTGCAAGCGGATGGCTTCGATCTATCTCTGGTCGTTGTGGGAGATGGTCAGATGCGACAAGAGTGGGAATCTAAAGCTCGTAGTTTAAGCTTATCGAATCGGGTCGAGTTTGTCGGACAAGTTTCCTGGAACGAAATCCCTGATTATATTGCCGGATTTGACTTAGGATATTCCGGTCATGTCAAATTGCAAATCGGTACAATGTATCATTCGCCGCTCAAAATCTATGAGTACATGGCGATGGGTAAACCAGTTTTAGCTTCTGCTTTTGAGGATGCTAAGTTCGCGCTGCGAGATGGGGAAACCGGGTTTTTGTTTTCCTCAGGAGATAAACAGGCGCTCAAATCGGCATTGCTCAGAGCTTATGAGTCGCGAGAGGCGTTACCAAAAATGGGGGAACTAGCTCGTCAAGAGATCCTCATGAACCACAGTTGGACTGCCCGCGTTCGGACATTAATTGAAACAGTTGAGCAAATCTTTAGGGACAGGGAACAATGAAGTCGTCCTATTACCTGCTTGGAGTTTGGGTGAATGCACTGACAATCTCGGATCTCAATCGCCTCATTGCCGAGGCTGTTAAGCGTGACGAACGATGGATTATTGCCAATCACAACCTCCATAGTCTTTGCATCTACCACAAAGACTCAAAGATGCGTGCTTTCTACGACCGCGCTGACTACGTACATGTTGATGGTATGTCTTTAATTTTGCTGGGGCGGTTGCTGGGCTTGCCTCTGGGACGGGAGCATCGAGTTACGTATGTAGACTGGATAGACCATTTGATGGCGGTAGCCGCACAGCAAAGTTGGCGCATATTTTATTTGGGAGGTAAACCAGGAGTCGCCGAGCGGGGTGCTAGTATACTACGTCAGCGATTTCCTGGCTTGCAATTAGCTACAGCTCACGGTTATTTTGACGTGCATCCGAGCAGTTCAGAAAACCAAGCCGTTTTGGATGCGATCGCCGCTTACCAACCGCACGTACTGATGTTGGGCATGGGTATGCCCCGACAAGAACACTGGATACTGGATAACCTCGATCGACTTTCTGCCAATGCGATTTTGACTGCTGGAGCTGCTATAGACTACGTAGCTGGAGCCGTACCAACTCCCCCCAGATGGGCGGGAAAATTCGGTTTAGAGTGGCTGTTTCGTTTACTAGCCGAACCGCAGCGACTCTGGCGGCGCTACTCAATTGAGCCTTGGTTTATCTTGAAGCTATTTGCAACTGAGTTATTAGCAAAAGAACGATGACTGGGAGACGTAGGTTTTTGTTAGGTTTGGGTACTTTAGCGGCTATAGGTGCTAGCGCTAGTAAATCTCAGCCTGGGTACGATCGGCAGATGTTATTGGCGGATACAGATGCTGCGATCGAGAATGCTTCTTTACGCGAATGGGCGGCGGCGAAGGGATTAATCTATGGAGCTGCTACGCAAGAACACATGCTGTTATCCAATCCGCAATTTGCCAGCAGCTTTGTTCGAGAGTGTGCCATGCTTGTGCCAGAAGATGAGTTGAAGTGGAAAAGTCTTCGCCCTAGTCCAAATCGCTTCGACTTTACGCGCAGCGATCGCCTAGCTCAGTTTGCCAGCACTCACAATCTACTTTTTCGCGGACATACCTTATTATGGCACGCCCGATTACCGTCGTGGTTTAAATCGACGGTCAACCATCGAAATGCCAGGCAGATAATGCTAGAACATATCACAAAAGTTGCTGGACATTATGCCGGACGGATGCATTCCTGGGATGTAGTCAACGAGGCAGTTTTTCCCCAAGATGGACGGTCTGATGGTTTGCGCAACACGCCGTGGTTGAAGTTTTTGGGTTCCGATTATCTCGACATAGCATTCCGCGCCGCATTCGCAGCAGACCCGCAGGCATTGCTAGTTTACAACGATTATGGTATGGAGTATGACACACCTAAAGATGAAGCAAAGAGGACTGCTGTTTTAAAGTTACTAGAGCGTTTGAGATCTCAGGGGACTCCCGTGCAGGCTCTTGGTATTCAAGCTCACTTATGGGGGGGAGAGACTCGCTTTAACCCTACGAAATTAAGGGCTTTTCTAAAGGATGTTGCAGATCTCGGTCTGAAAATTACGATCTCCGAATTGGATGTGGCAGACAAACACCTGCCGTCAGATATTAATCTCCGCGATCGCCTAGTTGCCGGAATTTATCAAGATTATCTGTCAGTGGTATTAAATGAACCAGCAGTAATTGCCGTCATCACTTGGGGATTAAGCGATCGCTACACCTGGCTTTCCCAGACGCAATCGCGCCCAGATGGACGATCTCTACGTCCTCTACCACTTGACGCAGACATGAGACGTAAAGAGGCGTGGAAGGCGATCGCCCGTGCTTTTAAGCAAGCTAAACGTGTATAGCACGGTCTCCTCAGCTACAGTTGGTGCTGGCTCGATCGAATCCAACTTGCTCGATAATCCCGCACAAACTCTTCCATACTAATAGGCGATCGCTGCAACAAATGTCTGACATCTTCGGTAACTTTTGCTGCCAATCCCAAACGTGCTGTAGTGTAAATCCCAAGCATTACCACAATCAACCCAGGCTGTAACCCTCGAACATACATTTTCAGGGCAAAATTTAAGATAGAAGGATGAGTGTAAACGATTTGTCTTCCTAGAATATTTGTAAATATCTCGGCGACTTCGTAGTAGTCCAGCGCCTCACTTCCGGTTAGGGCATATGCTCGATCCTCATGTCCTGGTTCAGTCAGCACTTTTACGGCGATAGCGGCAATGTCCCGCACGTCAATAAAACTTGTCTTACCTTTACCTGCTGGGACAAAAATTTCGTTGTTATCTCTAATATCCTGACTATGCGTTGTACTCAAGTTCTGCATGAAGAAACTTGCCCGCAGAAAGGTGTACGTCAGACCAAGAAATTTAATGTATGCTTCGATCTTAGCGTGGGGAACGATCGCCATGCGTTCTACTCCTAGTAGAGATAGAAAGACAATGCGATCGACACCTGCTGCTTGGGCTATTGTCAGCGCGGGATAGATATATTTCTTCACCTGCGAAATCGCAGGTGGTCTGACCAAGAACAACGTATTAATCCCCCGAAAAGCTGGCTCAAAACTCTGGGGTTGCTCAAAATCGAATTCAACTGATTCTACACCAGAAGGCAAACGAATGCGCGAAGCAGAATGACTTCGTACAGCAGCTTTGACTGAAGATCTCCGTTCGTTCAGCAAGCGCACAACTTCAGAACCAACATTGCCTGTAGCGCCCGTTACCAAGATGTTATTACTCATTCCCGCATTCTCTCAGCTGTTTGGAGAAACTGCAAATGATAGTGTGTTGTCTTCACAGCATTAAACTGTGGAATGTTTATAGTAAAAATACTAAAGGTTGCATTACTATTCTAATGAAAATTCAGTAATTGTATTGTATTTATCTATTTAGTAAGTTGATCTTACTCATAGTGCAATTTTGTATTGCACCAAGGTTATTTTTCCTATCATTTAAATACGATCGCACGCAGAGAAGGAAGCAAAAGAATGCGAACTTACTCCGAAAGATTTAGCCTTGCGATCGCTTTTTGTAAACTCTAAACTTCTAAAAAGAAACAGCACTGTATGAGCGTTATACCGCTGTGGCTCAGGAGCGCGCATTGAAGGAGAGCGATGTCAAATGTGCGAACAGTGCAAATTAAGGACATCGATGGTGTGGAGTTTTTGTCGCTTCCTCCACTTTGTTACCGTCGAGGGGAGGCGCAATCCTCCATCAGAGCGGTCTTAGATGGTTTACGTCGAGTGTCCTCCTTTATTAATCGTTGAAAGCCGAAAAGATTGCCTTGCGGACTGAAAGCAAGCGATCGCATTCCATTGGAATCTCCCTGAAAAGTTTTGCAACATTTACTGCTGACGAGATAGACTCTAATTAAATGCTCGTGCAGCAATTTGTTTGTTCCGGTCGGTAGGTAATCAAGGTAATAAATTTCAAGTTCGCTGCGGAATCCTTCATATATTGCAGTCGAACTTTTATTGAGTTTTCAGTTCTTTTAAATCTTTCATTCTATAGGAAACCGGTTTGATTATCGAAAAAATCTCAGTATGGGTAGTAACGCACCAAAAACTGAGAGTGATGCGTTACGCCAAAGGCTAACGCATCCTACGTAGATTTCAAAAATTAGATATGAGTCCTATAGTTATCTACTTTTTGTCTTTACTGTATACCGCATACCATCAAAAAAATGCTAACTCACTCACAAAGTTTCACCCTAGCAACCTGACGCTTCCTATCTTAAGATTTTTTTAAGATTTTATTTGCACTCTTACATACATGGGTAGTGCAAAAATTCTGCAAACATGAGGACAAACTGATGAAAAATAATTTAGTTACGAGTACCAGTCTGGTTGCTGCCGTGAACGACAATAACCTTGAATTAGCAAAAAAATTGATTGCTAGCGGAGCAGACGCTAACCAAACGGACAGTTATGGAAATAGCCTGCTCATAATTAGTGCTGCCAATGGCGACTCTGAAATGGTCAGGCTGTTGCTTAACTCTGGTGCTAATATTCGTGCCGTTGACTCTAGCATGAAAGGAACTGCACTTCACGCCGCTTCTTATCTGGGGTATTCAGCAGTGATGAAAGTTTTAATTGAATATGGGATCGATCTCAATGCTCAGGGTCCTTACAACGGATACTCTGCTCTCCACGATGCAGTTGTGCAAAATAATATTGAAGGGGTCAAGCTACTCGTAGATGCGGGCGCACAATTAAATACTAGAAGCAAGTATGGGGATACCCCTCTGGAGCTAGCGATGAAATGTATGCGTAGAGAGATTGTTACCATTCTCGCATAGATAAAAACTTAATTAATTCTCAAATGGACAAATGTTAACTACTCTCAAAGATACGTCGCCATTCCAACAAATAGACGTAGTATCAGTGGAATGTCAGCTAGTTGAGAGAATTCTACCTCGGCACTCTCCAAAACCAACTCTGGCATAGCCTTCCTGCTCGCAGTATCCGCGCAGCTCAATTTCATCTCCGTCATTTAGGTAGGAACTTACCTCGCCTGTTGGTAGTTGAATCGGCTTTGAGCCACGCTGAGTGATTTCGAGTAAACATCCTTGCGTTCCTGCTTCAGCACCAGAAACTGTGCCACTCGCTAGCAAATCTCCAGAGCGGAGATTGCAACCATTACTTGAGTGGTGAGCGAGCATCTGAGCTAAAGTCCAATACATCGACTTGAAAGAAGCGCGACTTAAGCGAAACGGCTGCATTCCTGTAACACGCATTTGCTCTGAGCAGACTAGTGCTTCTACCGTAAGGTCAATGCCACCTAGTTTAGTATCATGCGCTGAGGAAAGATAAGGCAGTGGTAGCGGATCTTCCTGGGGACGTTGAAAAGATGCACAACGGAATGGTGCTAGAGCTTCTAGGGTTACTACCCAAGGAGAAATCGTCGTTGCGAAGCTTTTGGATAAGAAGGGACCGAGGGGCTGATATTCCCAAGCTTGAATATCTCTTGCCGACCAATCATTCACCAAGCAAAGTCCAAATATGTGTTCCTCCGCATCATCAATTGAGATGGGGTGACCTAGCTGATTTCCATTACCAATGAAGAACCCGACTTCCAGTTCGTAGTCCAAATGTTGAGAAAATCCGAAACTTGGCACTGATTCCCCGGAGTTTTTCCTCTGACCCTTGGGACGCGCGATCGCAGTTCCGCTAGGTACGATGGAAGAAGCACGACCGTGGTAAGCGATCGGGACGTATTTGTAGTTAGGCAGGAGTGGATTGTCGGGACGAAACAACTTACCAACATTAGTGGCATGAAAGATCGAAGCATAGAAATCAGTATAATCGCCAATATCCGCAGGTAATAAAAGTTCTGCTTCAGACATCGAGCAAAGAATTTTGCTTTCTAAAGGGGGATTTTGGGCATCGGCTCGTAATAGCTGACTCAAGCGATCGCGCAATGCTGAGGCTGCTCTACTTCCCATCGCCATCAATTGATTTAATTTAGGTGCAGTACATGCTACTTGTAGTTCCTGGGGAAGTTCTTGCAGCAATCCAGCTTGGCAACACGCAGTTAAATCTAAAATTCGATCGCCAATCGCCACCCCAATTCGGGAATTATTGCTGTTCCGAAGTCGAAACACGCCAAACGGCAGGTTTTGGATCGGAAAATCAGTGTCCTTTTGATTTGCCGAGTCAACCCAACTGCGTAAATTTGGATTGTGGGTGGAATTGATGGGACGGATCATGAGGGAGACAAGGGAGACACGGGGGACAAGGGAGCAATTCAAAATTCACGCATTCAAAATTCAAAATTAAATCGCGCACCACACAATTACCAATTACCAATTACCAATTTAAAACATGCTTGAGGTCGTTGACTGGCTCTTGAAAGGAGCAGGAACCGAATGAGCGGAAGAAATGTTGTCGAGCTGCTTCTATCTCTAAAATATCTAAACAGCGATCGCGCCAGCAAATACTATCTTGTTTGAATTGGAAAGTGTTGCTGGATTCTTGGAGAAGTTCTAAGGCTTCTGTTGGCGTGACTTTTTGCCAGTATGCGAGTGCTGCTAAAGTTGCCACATTCAAGAAGCCATGCATTAATGTGGCAGGACTGTCTGGTTCGCTAGTCAAGGGATATTTAGCTGGTAAGGGGTGGTGCAAACCTGCGGTTGCCTTAAAGGGAATTTGCGCTTCGGCAAATAAATACATGCATTGACTCAATTGAGTAACGCTGGGAAAAGCACCGATGGTCGCGCCGCCAGTGCGAATTTTAGCTGCTGTACCAGTATGCCGCAGAACCTTTAGATATGGCTCTAAGTCCCTATTAAAGGGAATTTCAAAAAATGCTTCAACTCCAGTAGGAAGATCGGGCAACACTCTTTCTATTTCTGGAGGTGAAAGAGGAGAAAATTCAAGAGCTGCGATCGCTACATTGTCACTATGATTGAGCGATCGCAACTGCTCGATTTCCGATTGTAGTCCCGAAAGAATTACACTGAGCGACCAATGCTTTAAAGAAAACGCCGATAAGAGTTCCGCGAACTCCGACAAACGGGAAATTGGGATGACAAAGCGATTGAGCATCCAAGCGTAGGGTGATGCCGAGTCTTGGACGTAATTCTCCATTGCTTGTCGCAAGTCAAGCTTTGCTGGGGGGAACAGTCCGGCATAGTCTACAACTGAGGTGAGAAGTGCTTTTAGTGATGCGAGCATTAGATCTCATTTCCTCCTGACGCTCTGGTTTAAAACGCGCCTCTGTTGCTGTCCGCTGCTGTGCAATATCTACTTTTAAATTATCCGCTACCGCTGGCAGAAGTTATACACGAAGTTATACATCTGATTGAACCCGATCGCAAACAGACCGCTTTCATACTATAGAGTTGTTGGGAAATAATTTCGAGTTAAGTTGAGATTTTGTTTATCTTGGTTGCTGTATGGATTTCATGCTGCCATCAAGTAAAAGTTCCACAATCCGGCAGCAGTAAGCATTAAATGGTCATCAAAATCTTTCATGTGATTGCGATAAATTGCACTGACTGCACTGTAGCGTTTGACTCCGGCAAAGGCGTTTTCACACACCACTCGTGACTGACTTAAGGCGCGATTTTCTGCCTTTTGCTGCTCGGTTAATTAGAGTTGTTGGGAAATAACAATCATCCTGTAAAACAACAGATGTCTCCCTCAGCTATCCTAATTTAGGCAGCATCCAAATAGAAGTTCCAAAGCCCTGCCGCAATCAGCATCAGTCGATCATCAAAATTATTCACACGATTTCGATAAACAACTGCCACCGCAATAGACCTCCTGCATGAATAGTAAAGCAGTGTGACAGTTGGCAATAGAACAGTTAGATAATAGGGTAGAAGCATGGCAGAAATGGAAAACAGGAGGAAGGTGCGTGCCATACACCGACTTACAACATCTTGCCGCCGCTGAGTTCAAGCGCCTGTGCGGGGTGAGCCATCAAACCTTTAACGACATGGTAGAGGTGTTGCAACCGGATGCAAGAGCGTCAAGGTAGGCGTGGGGGGCAGAATAAACTGAGTGTGGAAGACCAACTGTTAATCACGTTGGAGTAAGGCGCGAGAGTATCGCACCCAGTGTCACATCGGGACAAGTTGGGGATTACACGAAACTACTGTGGGGCGGATAGTCAAAAAAGTCGCAGATTTATGAGTCAAATGCGGGAAATTTCGGAAACCCTCGTAAGCGTGCCTTGTATCAACCTGGATGGGAATGGAAAGCCATGATGGTGGATGTGGGTGAAATGGAAATCGAACGTCCAAAAAAAACAAAAACAATACGGAGCGTGGCAAGCAACATTGCCATACGCTCAAGGCACAGATGCTAGTAGAGTTTGAAACCGGACAGATAATTTGTACGGCACAAGATAAGGGTAGAGTGCATGATTTCAAGCTACTCAAACGTAGTCGTCTGCCCTTCATGCCATCGCAGCTATGTTTAGCAGATAAAGGATATCAGGGTTTAGCAAACAGCATCGAGGCGCTTGTCTCCCCACAAAGAAGCCCCGTAACCAACCCTTGCCAGGGGCGGAAAAGCAACACAACCGTGCTTTGGCACGACTGCGGGTTCGAGCCCTTACACGTCATCCGTCGCTTCAAGATTTTCCGCATTTTTGCGCTCACGTTATCGCAATCGCCGAAAGCGTTTTGGCTTGCGCTTGAATTTAATTGCTGGGCTGCTGAACTACGAACTGGCACATGCTGCCTGATTCATGCAGGAGGTCTAATGAACAAGGATTATTACACGAATGGCACTAAGATAAGTTGAAAAGCTTAGCTGATAAGCATTGCAGTCTTCTGTGTTTTGCTGCGGTGAGTGAACGGGTCACGCCAGAGCAGACAATCAGGTGCTGATTATAGGTGCAGTCATGATGCAGAAGTGAG
>NZ_JBOFLP010000220.1:0-14575 GCF_051657925.1 Chroococcidiopsis sp. | reverse complement strand
ACAGTTATTGGTCAGGACTTACAAAATCTCAGCCAGACAGTAGAGGAGTTTGTGACGCAACAGCGCGATGAATGATTTCAGAAGAGGTTCTACGATCGCTGTAGTTCTTCTTCTATTGCCTGTTTCAAATCTCTCAAACTGACTGGCTTGACAAAATAACGCTTTGTACCTAACTTCAAAGCTCGCTGCTGGTCGGCTTTGAAAGCAAAAGCAGAAACCACAATAACTGGAATACTTTGATAGTCTTGTCTGCAACTCTTTTGTTCGAGTAAAGTATAACCGTCAATACCTGGTAACCTTAAGTCTAATAAAATTAGTTCGGGTCGAAAGTCAGCTAAAGCTTGAAAAAATCCAGTGCCATCCGCTAAACCCAAAACCTGGTATCCACAAAAAACTAGATAATCTTCCAACATCTGTCGATTGAGATAGTTATCTTCAACCAATAAAATTCGTTTTGGAATAGGGTTGGCTGGTGCAACCGATCCAGCGTTGCTCACTTGTGTAAATAAATAAATGTTGTTGCTTGTATCACACTTCAAAGTTTTATATTGAAGACCAATTTAAAACAAAACTGAATTTATATTTGCGACTAGTTGTCACTTAGCTAGTTATCATTCATATTAGTCAAGCACAAGTATAATGGCAAATTGTCACCGAGCGAGCAGTTAGCGAGTTTCGGAAGCAAGTAAGGGTGCAATTACCAAAATTTTCTAATCTTTGTCTCTAATCTTTCCAGAATTGAGCGATCCGATCCACAGCCGTTTCTAAAACATCAGGCGATTGAACCAGGGCAAAACGGACGTATCCTTCACCAGATTTACCAAAACCAGCACCGGGAGAAACTGCAACTCCAGTCGCTTCTACTAATTGAGTGCAAAAGCTGACAGAATCTCTATCCCAAGGTGCAGGTAGTTTTGCCCAGATATACATGGTTGCTTGAGGGATGGAAACTTGCCAGCCAATACGATGTAAGGCACTCGCAAAGCGATCGCGGCGTTGGCGAAAAGTTTCTACCATTCTTTGCACTCCAGTTTGGTCGCCACTCAAAGCAGCGATCGCCCCATTTAATATTCCTCGATATTGATTAAAATCGACTGCGGCTTTCACCTGGCGCAAAGCTGCAATCAGTTGAGAATTACCGATCGCATATCCGATGCGGAAGCCTCCCATGTTATATGACTTAGAAAGGGTAAAAAACTCAATCGAAACGCTTTTCTCTGGATCGGCTTGCAAAATTGAAGGAGCTAGGAGCGAATTCGGAATTCCGAATTCGGAATTCCGAATTCGGAAGTTACTGCTCCCTGCTCCCTGCTCCCTGCTCCCTAAGTCCTCAAACACCAAATCGACATAGGGGAAATCGTGGACGAGGACTAAATCGTGTTGTTGGCAAAAGGCAACTGCCTCTCGGAAGAAGGAAAGGGGTGCGATGGCGGTGGTGGGGTTGTGGGGATAACTCAGTACCATCATCCGCGCCTGTGCTAATACCGGGGCAGGAATGTCGGCTAAAACAGGTAAAAAATTATTTTCTGCAAGCAGGGGCATGGGATAAATTTGACCGCTAGCAAGGTAGACTCCGCCAGCATGGGAAGGATAGCCAGGATCGAGGAGTAAAGCAAAGTCTCCTGGGTTGAGTATGGCTAGAGGTAGATGGGCTGTCCCTTCTTGAGAGCCAATTAGGGGCAGAACTTCAGTTTGTGGATCGACAGCAATACCGAATTTTTGCTCGTACCAGCGGGCTGCGGCTTGACGAAAGTTTTGAGTGCCGTGAAAAAGTAAGTATCCGTGGGTTTTGGGGTCGTGGAGAGATTGGGCGATCGCTTCTGTAACGTGCGCTTCAGCGGATAGATCGGCAGAACCCAGGGACAGGTCGATCGCATCTCGCCCAGCTAATATTGCTCTTGCCTTTGCCCGATCCATATCGGCAAAAACATTTGCTTTCAAGCACTCTAAACGATTGGCAAACTGCATAATTTTTTGGGGAGTAGGTAGAGGCGCACGGCTGTGCGCCCGTACAAGTTTCTTATTGCTGCAAATAGGTATCTAACATATCGGTGATTTTTTGTTTGCTCAGCGCTCCTTCGGAAGCAGCAATGACCTCCGTACCGCGAATTAAGCGCAGGGCAGGGACTCCTTCTACTTTGTACAGCTTGACTGTAGCAGGGTTAGGATCGACTTCCATTTTCACGACCTTGAGGCGATCGCTATAGTTCTCAGCTACCCAATCAATAGCAGGTGACATCAATCGGCAAGGACCACACCAAGAAGCCCAGAAGTAGATCAATACGGGTCGGTCAGCTTTGATAACTTCTGTTTCAAACTCTTTGTCTGCGATCTGAATTGCGTTGCTCATGTGACTATTCCTTAACAGCCTCTTTTACCACTCAACTATTATCAGTTATCAGTTATCAGTTATCAGTTATCAATGGCTAGTTGCCACTGACCGATGACCAATGACCCGCCGATCGCCACTTGTCTAAAAATAAATGCTTCGGTTTTCCCAAAATTCATCAGTTGCAGGTGTAGTACTCATAGTATTCTATCTAGCCCTTTGAATTGTCTTGGCGATCGACAGTGATTCCAGAGGATTTGTATGAGTTTTACTGCTATGCGGCAAAAATGGGCTATAACTGCGTTAGCGATCGCTATTTTCACAGGTGTAGGCAGAACTAGCAGCGCTCGAACTTCAACAGCAACACCAACACCTTTATTCGAGCGAGTTGCCAGTTACAGTACGACGATCGCGGCGAATCAAAATCCAGCAGACATATATTATCCCCAACAGCCTCCTAAAGAGCAGGGGCGACAGCGATTTCCCGTTGCCTTACTGCTGCCAGGAGCAAATGTTGATAAGTCTAGTTATAGCGATTTCGCCAGAATTGTCGCTAGTTACGGGTTTGTTGTAGTCGTTCCCATTCAACAGCGATCGCTGCCTCAATTTGGATTTACAGGGCTGCTGCCGGATACTTCTCAAATCGACGCAGTTTTAAACCAAATTAAAATAGAAAAGTCCAGCTCCACGCCAATTGCGAAGATTGTCGATCCTCAAAAACTCACATTACTCGGTCACTCTGCTGGTGGTGCTGTCGGTTTATCTGCGATCGGCAACTTGTGCATTATTCCTGTTACGTGTGAGGGTTCCTTCAAACGTCCTAAAGAGCTTGTAGGTGGAGCATTTTTTGGAACAAGTCTGCGCGACCCAGCAACTCAAGAGTATATTCCTATCAAAAATGCTGGTATTCCTATTGCTCTGATTCAAGGCGATCGCGATAGCATTGCTTTACCCAAAAGAGCGCAAGCTACTTATGCCAATATCCAATCTCCTGCCAAAGCTCTGATTACCGTTTCAGGTGCAAATCATTACGGCATCACGAATACCAATAATCCACCAGGTCCAATCCCAGACTCTAACAAACCACAAATCGAGCAATCGCGGGCAGTAGAAACTGTAGCGCGTTGGAGTGCGCTGTTTTTACGGGCGGAGGTATTGGGCGATCGTCAAGCTTTCCATTACGTCTACAAAACGGGAGACGCTCTCGATCGCCGCGTCAGCGTCACCAGCAAACAGTGAACAGTTATCAGTTATCAGGAGTCGTAGGGGCGGGTGCGCGCAAATAGATGAACAACTTCAGTAGGAAATCTAGGCTCAAAACCCGCCCGTACAGGAGCCAGGAGTCATTTTAACTTTTAAATTTTGAATGCGTGAATTTTGAATTCTCCCCTTGTCTCCCTTGTCCTTCGTTGCCAACATTTACAATTGATCCAACTGTTTTTTCAAGTCTTCTAACTCTGCATCCACAACTGGATTTTTGGCAGCAGTTGACTGCTCGTTTGCTTGTGGTAGAGAAGGTTGATTTGATGATGTTGCTGGACCTAGAGACATTTGAGCTTTTAATGCTGCTAGTTCGTCATCGACATCGCTACCAGCTTCTAATGCAGCAAATTGGCTTTCTAGATCGTTCCCAGCTAGTTCTCCAACCGCCTGCGCTCGGGCTTCTTGCATCATGACTTTTTCTTCCATCCGCTCGAAGGCTGCCATAGCACTGCTAGTACCTAAGCGTCCAACTGTGCCTTGTAGTTGTTCCTGCGCTTTAGCAGCAGAACTACGTGCTTTGAGCATATCTTTTTTCGTCTTCGCCTCAGAAATTTTACTTTCCAACGCAATCAGGTTGCGCTTGAGGGTATCAATTTGAGTGACTTGCCCATCTAAAGTAGCTTTGAGCGTATTTGCTGTTTCAAGATAATTTTTCTTACGCTCTAGGGCTTGCCGAGCTAAGTTTTCATCGCCTTTTTGCAAAGCTAGACGGGCGTTACGATCCCACCTTTCTGATTCATTTTGGTTTTGTTTGTATTGCTGTTCGGTACGCTTCTGGGCAGCGATCGCTTGAGCAACACCTTGCCGCAACTGGATTAAATCTTCCTGCATTTCTAGAAGCGCTTGCTCTAGAATTTTTTCTGGATCTTCTGCCTTGCTGACTAAATCGTTGAGGTTAGATTTGACAACCCTGCTAATCCGGTCAAATAATCCCATAATTATGCTTTTCCTTCGGAGTTCACGGTTTGAGTAGTAGGTAGCGAGTGCTGGCGCAGCACGAATGATTTATGTTTGCTCAAAGCAAAGTTAATTCATCTCTGCTTTTATTCTTAACATATGCCTTATATACAGTTATCGGTTATCAGTTATCAGTTGTCAGGGAGCAGCGATCGGTGACCAGCGATCGGTGACCAGCGATCGGTGACCAGTGACCAGTTGTCAGGGAGACAAGGGGGACTAGGGAGAGCAGGGACAAAATTCTTCGAGCATCCTCCCACACTTCCCACACCCCACACCCTACACCCTACACCCCATTCTTCACTAGTTACTGTTGGGTAGTTGCGGCGGGGGTGTTTGTCCTGAAAGTTGTGCTTTCATATTGGCAAGTTCAGAATCGATGTCGCTGCTGGCTTCTAGGGTGGCGAATTGTTTTTGCAAGTCGTCGCTACTTAATTCGGCGATCGCCTCTGATTGGGCTTCTAGTTGCAAAACTTTTTCTTCCATCCGCTCAAACGCACCCAGAGAACTAGTTGTATTTACACCCCCTAGCACTTCATTCAGTCTTTGAGTAGCTTGCGCCGATCGCGCCCTAGCGATATACATATCTTTCTTAGTACGCGCTTCAGAAATTTTGCTCTCCAGTGTTTGCAAATCTTTCTTCAGTCTGACGACGATATTATTTTGCTGTTCGATTTGGGCTGTAAGGGCAGTACCCGTGTCTTGATAGGATTTGCGGCGCGTCAGTGCTTCTCGTGCTAACACGTCGTTCCCTTGCTGTAGGGCAAGTTGAGCGCGACGATACCATTCTTCAGAGTTAGACTGAGCTTGGTGAGCCTGTCTTTCGGTGCGCTTTTGGGTAGCGATCGCCTGTGCTACAGCCTGTCGCAGTTGAACTAAATCTTCCTGCATATCCATGACCGTTTGCTCCAGAATTTTTTCTGGATCTTCCGCTTGCCCAACCAAGGCATTAAAATTAGCGCGAATAACTCTGAGGATGCGGTCAATCAATCCCATGACAGCTCTCCATTCTGATGAACGATTTAATTGGTGTTGTTCTGACTTAAAGCTAAATCCCTCCAACCCGTCACTGGCAAAAGCTAAATTGCTCAACAACTAATTTAGTTAGAGTATTAAACACATGGTATCTTACCTGAGATTCAGTTATTCAGTTGTCAGTAAAGAGTGGCTACTGGCTGGTGGCTAGTGATTAGAATTGCTCCCTTGCCCCCCTTGTCTCCCTTGTCCCCCTTGTCCCCCTT
Source organism: Chroococcidiopsis sp. (assembly GCF_051657925.1). Lineage (NCBI taxonomy): Bacteria > Bacillati > Cyanobacteriota > Cyanophyceae > Chroococcidiopsidales > Chroococcidiopsidaceae > Chroococcidiopsis > Chroococcidiopsis sp. The sequence goes on along the minus strand of NZ_JBOFLP010000220.1, from coordinate 8,785 downwards.
GTCTTCCTTGTCTCCCTTGTCTTCCAACTCCCATGTCCCTCAATCCTTTAGGCAATATACTAAACTCCATCAAACAGGAAAGTCGCTGGCAAGAGCAGCCGCTTCAAAGAGTATTACAGTACTGGGTTGAGGCTGTTGGGGCAATGGTAGCTACTCATACTCGCCCAGTTTCCATTCAAAGACAAGTTCTCTGGGTCGCGACTTCTAGTGCTGTCTGGGCGCAAGAACTCGCTTTCAGACGACAGCGGATTTTAGAGAAGTTAAATGCTCAATTACCGCAACCTTTGCTAGATATTCGCTTTTCTAGCGCTCAGTGGCAGCAGCTGGCAAAACAGGATTCATTAATTGGCGATCGCACTTCTTCTGGGTTAGGGTGCGATCACCCGAGTTGGGTTGGCAACAATTCAGCCGCAAAGGGCGATCGCCAGCTGCGCTTTCGCCATCCTCAAGCAGCGTTTAGACACTGGACTGAAGTTACACAAACGCGATCGCGTCACTTACCCTTATGCCCCCAGTGTCACTGTCATACACCTGTAGGCGAACTGGAGCGATGGGGAATTTGTTCGATTTGTGCTGCTAAGCAGTGGTAGGAATTGCTGCTGGCATTTCATCAAAAGCTACTCTTATTAGGATCTTCTTTCACTATTTATTTAAGTCCTAAAATACCTCTAGCGACAGAGGCGAGATGATTTGTAGTAAATTTACTGTTGGCTAAAATTCCCTCTTCAGTTTCGCGCTTTTAGAGCATTTTTCTTTGTGGAAGTCAATGTAAGTTTTACGAGTTTAAGATTTTCTTCCGATTGATCCCCAATCGTTTTTGCTTGAATTTAAGTAGTTATTATTTGAGCCTTCTGGGACAAGTCTAAATAAATTCTAAAGTTATTTTTAGCTTTGAGATCGCTAGAACCTAGAGTGATTCTTCAGTTGATGCCTCTGAGTCCCTAAAACCTTAGAGGCAAAATAAATGCTGTAGACCTATCCACAACAGCTATTTATATGACCAGCTGCAATCCCATAACTTCTGCCTGTCGTTATTGCCAGCACTACCAGCCAGAAGGACGGCGAGGTGGTAAGTGTCAGGTTCTGGAAGTGCCAGTTCAGGGCAATTGGAAAGCTTGTAGTTTAGCTGTAACTGCTTTTGCTTCCAATTGGGATAATTTAGTAGAAGAAATGATGTCTTTGACTTCTGCTTCAGTGCTTGCTGCTGCTCCTGTCGCAACTACTCTCAAACTGCCTGAGCCTGAGTTACTAGAAACAGAGTTCAGCCACGTTCGGATTCAGAGACAGCAACAGGCGTTACTAGCATAGTTGTATCTTTACGTAACGATCTTTCGGCTCCGGCTGAATACACCAAAAATGTAATTTAAACCTAATTTAATTTAAAAAAATTCAATCAATCATTTTAAAACCTACATCGCATCCCAATTTCAGTGGTGCGATTTTTTTATCGAACTAGATTAAAAGTTGTAGAGACATAGTATGGTGCGTCTCTACAACTTAAGATTAAGGCAACCAAGGATATTGGCGAAAATCTGGTTGGCGCTTTTCTAAAAATGCCTGTTTGCCTTCGGTTCCTTCTTCTGTCATGTAGTAGAGTAAAGTGGCGTTACCAGCCAGTTCTTGTAAGCCTGCTTGTCCGTCGCAATCGGCATTAAAAGCAGCTTTGAGACAGCGGATTGCCAAGGGACTTTTTTGTAAAATTTCACTTGCCCATTGAATTCCTTCTGCTTCTAGTTGTTCGACGGGAACGACGCAGTTAACTAAACCCATTTCTAAGGCTTCGGTAGCATTATATTGACGGCAAAGAAACCAAATTTCTCGCGCTTTTTTCTGTCCGACAATTCGCGCCAGATAGCTAGCCCCAAACCCACCATCAAAACTACCAACTTTGGGACCTGTCTGTCCGAATATGGCATTATCAGCGGCAATAGTGAGGTCGCAAACGACGTGCAGGACGTGTCCCCCCCCAATCGCATATCCCGCTACCAAGGCAATGACAACTTTGGGCATGGAACGAATTAGGCGTTGCAAATCTAAGACATTTAAGCGGGGAGTCCCTTCATCATCGACATAGCCAGCTTTACCCCTAACGCTTTGGTCGCCGCCCGCACAGAAGGCATATTTACCATCTGTATGAGGTCCAGCACCCGTGAGCAAAATAACGCCGATGTTCCTGTCTTCCCTCGCATCGCAAAATGCATCGTACATTTCAAAGATGGTTTTGGGACGAAAGGCATTGCGTTTATGGGGACGGTTGATGGTAATTTTGGCAATTCCGTCTGTTTTGTGATAGAGAATGTCTTCGTAGGTTTTGGCTATTTGCCAGTTAACTTGCATGGGTTTTCAGGTGCGATCGCATTTTATGACTTGAACTATGGCTTGAAAATCTTATCTTAGTATTTGGCGTTAGTGGAGCTACATGAAGTTAGGCTGCTTCAGGTTAGTGCCCAGACAGGACTTGGAGGCTATTAGGTGAGGCGATCGATCTCTAACTGCCTCGCGTATCATCACGATTTGACTCCGATTGCGTTGTCTTCTGTGCCAAACTGAGAAATGCTTTTATGACTGGAGAGGAATCATGCTGTCGCCAAGCAAGATAAAGTCCGGTCTTAGGTGTCTGCTCTTGTAAAGGTCTATAAATGACTCCGCTTCTAGGGAAATTTTGCAAGGAGGCGGGAACGAAAGCTATACCCAGTCCTGCTGCAACCAAGCCGACGATCGTTTGCATCTGAACTGCCTCCTGAGCAACTTTCGGACGAAATCCAGCTTTTTGACAAATGTGAATAATCTGCTCGTAAAAGATCGGTCCCATTTTGGCAGGAAATAGGATGAACAATTCATCTACCAATGTGAAGAGAGACACTTGAGTCTGGGCAGAGAACGGATGGGTTTCTGGCAACGCCAATATTATTGATTCTTGCAAAATACATTCCACACTCAAACCTGGCTCGACGATGGCAGAACGAACAATGCCGACATCAATCTGTTTGTGATGCAAGGCTTGAATTTGCTCTTGCGTTGTCAGTTCATGCAATCGCAGTTCTACCGCAGGAAACTGTTCTCGAAAGACACTTACAATATCTGGTAGTACGGTATACGTCGCCGAGCCGACAAACCCGATCGCCAACCGTCCAACTTCACCCCGCCCTATCCGTTGTGTCGCTTCGATCGCCTGTTCGAGTTGCGCTAACACTCCATAGGAGCGCTCTAAAAACACTTTGCCTGCTTCAGTCAGCTGCACTTGCCGCTTCGTTCTCTCAAACAGCTTAACTCCTAGTTCATCTTCCAGATCGCGAATCTGCTGACTGAGCGGAGGTTGGGAAATGCACAACCGCACTGCTGCTCGACTAAAATGCAGTTCCTCAGCCACCGCGATGAAGTAGTGCAAATGCCGTAGTTCTATCACACTTATATGTCTAACCTATTAATCTTAGTCAAATATATATTGGACAGTCACATGGCTGTTCAATATCGTAAGAAATATGAGGCGCGTCTCATCGCTTTTGTATCGGAGAAAACAAATGAACTGGGACAAAAATCGTGGAGGCGATCGCGCTTGTGCCAACGAGCGAGCGAGTCTGGCGCTTACGCCCACTCAAGTTCAGGATTTAACTTAGGAGAAAACCAAGTGATTCGACTTGACGATCGAGTAGCCATTATTACAGGCAGTGGACGCGGTTTAGGAGCAGCCTATGCTCGTTTGTTGGCAGAAAGAGGAGCGCGAGTTGTCATCCACGATGCAGGCGTTAATAAAGAGGGGACTGGTTTCGATCCCAATGTGGCGGCTGATGTCGCCAAGAAAATTTGCGTTTCTGGTGGAGTTGCGATCGCCAGCGATGTACTCCTGGATAGTCGAGACAACTGCCAAAGTCTAGTTGAAACTACGCTAGAGAAGTTTGGTCGCGTCGATATCTTGATCCACAATGCGGGATGGGTAGCCTATCAGTCAGTGCAAGAACTAACGCCTGATTTTCTAGAACGCGCCATCAACATCAACATAGAAGCACCAACGTGGTTGTCTCAAGCTGCCTTTCTCAGGATGAAGCAACAACACTATGGACGGATTGTGTTGACGACTTCGGATAGAGCGATTTATCAGCAATATGCTCTGGGCGGTCTTGCAGCTTACGCTATGGGAAAAATGGCACAGATTGGTCTGATGAACGTGCTGGCGGTTGAAGGCAAAGAGCATGGCATTCTGGTGAACGCGATTTCGCCAGTTGCCAAAACGCGGATGTGGAATGTCCAGGATGAACCAGAAGATTTACGACCAGATCAAGTAGCTCCAGGAGTGTTATATCTCGCTTCTTCAGAATGCCGAGAGTCTGGATTTATCTTAAGGGCAAGCAATGGTCAATTCACAGCCGTGCGCTGGATCGAACGAGACAATGTGGACTATCCATTAAACCTTGCCGCTGTTGAAAGTTCTACTGCGGAGGATTTGGCGACTCGCTGGCAGGAGATTGCTGCGGATGTTGCGTTTTAAGGAGAAGGTTTGTACTTCGAGATGGTTTGTAGGGAAACAATCGAGATTATTGGTGGCAGCCTACAACAAGTATTGAAGGTTTGGTAAATACTTTTCCAACAAACCTTTATTTAAGACAACCTCACCACGTTGAATATATCCCGTAATGACCGATTTAGCACGGATAGCATTCATATAAGGTGCGTGTCACCTGATATTAACTCAGTGAGAGAGGCAATTCATGCGGTGGATTGGAGTATAGATTCAGAGGAATTCAGAGTCTAAAACTCAAGACATTTCCTCATCCCAATTTACTTTTTGACTGCGGTAAAAGAGATCCCCCCAACCCCCCTTAAAAAGGGGGGCTAGAAATGGTTTTTTCTCCTTTCAAGGAGAGCTAAGAATGGCTTTTTTCTTCTTTCAAAGGTGATATAGGGGAACCTCCGCTTTCAAAGTCCCCCTTTTTAAGGGGGGCTAAGAATGGCTTTAATCCTGCTTCATCCAGCTGAACATGGCACGTAAATCTTTGCCAACTTCCTCAATTGGATGTTCTGCTTCTTGACGGCGCGTGGCAGTAAATCCAGGTTTACCAGCTTGGTTTTCTAATACAAATTCCCGCGCAAATTGTCCCGATTGAATTTCTTGCAGCACTTTCTTCATTTCTGCTTTCGTCTGGTCGGTGACAATCCGGGGACCGCGAGTATAATCGCCATATTCGGCAGTGTTGGAAATGCTATCGCGCATTTTTGCCAAACCACCTTCGACAATCAAATCAACAATTAACTTGACTTCATGCAGGCATTCAAAATATGCCAATTCTGGTTGATAACCAGCATCAACTAAAGTTTCAAAACCTGCTTTAATTAATGCACTCAAACCACCACACAATACTGCTTGTTCGCCAAATAAATCGGTTTCTGTCTCTTCTCTAAATGTGGTTTCGAGAATGCCAGCGCGAGTCCCACCAATACCTTTAGCGTAAGCCATCGCGCGATCGCGGGCTTGTCCGCTAGCATCCTGATATACGGCAAACAAACAGGGTACACCTTGTCCTTGTTCGTATGTCCGCCGCACCAAATGCCCTGGTCCCTTCGGTGCAACCATGACGACATCTACATCCGCAGGAGGCACGACCTGAGCGAAGTGAATGTTGAATCCGTGGGCAAAAGCTAAGACTTTACCTTCTTTCAAATGCGGTGCAATTTCTTGTTGGTAGACGCTTTTTTGCACTTCATCCGGCAGCAGAATCATAATTAAGTCTGCTTTTTGCGCTGCCTCAGCCACTGGATATACTGTTAAGCCCGCAGCTTTTGCTTTTTCTGCTGACTTGCTACCAGGATATAGCCCGACTATGACATTTATACCACTATCTTTGAGATTGAGGGCGTGGGCATGACCTTGAGAGCCGTAGCCGATGATTGCAACTGTTTTTTGCGCTAATAAATCTAAATTGGCATCTGTGTCATAGTACATCCGAGCCATAAAAGTAACTCCTTGGGGGCAAGCATTAGAAGACTGCAAACTTTCTATAATACCTGAAAAGGGGTAATTGGTAATTGGTAATTGGTAATTGGTAATAATCAATGGTAGAAGAAAACTGTTTCATATCTTCGCGTATCTAAAACTGCTTGACTTTTGTACGGGCGGGTTTAACCAAAGAACCATTTGTTATGGCACAGGTATGCTCAAAAAAACCGCCCCTACCAATGCTTGACTGTTGTACGGGCAGGTTTGTTCGACAGATCGCTCGATTGTCACAAGACACCAGAAAATAAACCTGCCCCTACTTACCCATTACCCTTTGGGCTGATGGTGTTCGTGCCAGTGACGGGCAATGTCGATGCGGCGACAGATCCAAACGCGATCGCGCTGCTGAATATAATCGAGAAAACGTGCTAAAGCCGCAGTCCTACCAGGTCTACCGACAAGGCGACAATGCAACCCAATACTCATCATTTTGGGGGCTGTTTCTCCCTCGACGTACAAAACATCAAAAGCATCGCGCAGATAGGCAAAGAATTGATCGCCTGAATTAAACCCTTGCGCCGTCGCAAAACGCATGTCGTTGTTATCTAAGGTATAAGGAATGACGAGATGGGGTTTACCGTAGCCATGCACCCAGTAAGGCAGATCGTCGGCGTAGCTGTCGGAGTCGTAGAGAAACCCGCCTTCTTCTACTACCAACTTGCGCGTATGTGGGCTATTGCGTCCCGTATACCAGCCGAGGGGACGGCTTCCCGTCGCTTGGGTATGAATGGCGATCGCTTTTTGTAAATGTTCTCGTTCCAAATCCTCGCCAAAATATTTATAGTCAATCCAGCGATAGCCGTGGCTGGCAATTTCCCAATCTGCTTCCTGCATGGCGGCTACTGCTTCGGGGTTACGTTCTAACGCCATCGCTACCCCGTACACCGTAACGGGAATCCCTCTTTGCGTAAACAGCCGATACAGCCGCCAAAACCCCGCCCGACTGCCATATTCATACATCGACTCAATATTCATGTGCCGCGCCCCTGCTAGGGGTTCTGCGCCGATAATTTCTGACAGAAAGGCTTCAGAAGCCATATCTCCATGTAGAATGCAGTTCTCTCCACCTTCTTCATAGTTAATGACAAATTGAACTGCTACGCGGGCTTGTCCTTGCCATTGGGGATCGGGAGGGGTACGACCGTAACCAATTAAATCGCGGGGATATGGTGTAGGCATTGTGTCTGTGTACTCATACGAGAAATTTCAGCGGAAGCGATCGTCGTTATTTTCAACGATAGTACTCGCGACCTAGAGAAAAAAATCGGCAAAATAGAGGGAGCAACGATTTACACCAAACCAAAAAATACTAAACAAACAGCCTCCAAATGAATGTTACCCCCACACCGCTAGAGCCAGATGCACTAGAACCAGAAATCCTAGAACCAGCTACATTCAGCCACGTTCCTGTATTGAGCCGAGAGTTAATCGCTGGTTTGGCGGTGCGAGCGGGGGGACACTATCTAGATGCTACCGTCGGAGGTGGGGGTCATAGTCGGCTAATTTTGCAAGCTGCGCCAGATGTGAAGCTAACAGCACTCGATCGCGATGCAGCCGCGATCGCCGCAGCCCAATCTCAACTAGCAGAATTTGGCGATCGAGTACAATTTTTACGGAGTAATTTCGCGACTTACACCCCTCAAAACGCAACTTTTGATGGTATCGTCGCCGATTTAGGTGTAAGTTCTTACCAATTTGATACAGCGGCAAGAGGTTTTAGTTTTCGCCATGACGCGCCTCTAGATATGCGGATGGACGATCGCCAATCGCTGACAGCGGCGGAAGCGATTAACACCTGGGATGAAAAAAAACTAGCAGATATTTTCTTTCATTACGGCGAGGAAAGATTTTCGCGCCGGATTGCTCGGCGGATCGTGGAAAAACGCCCGTTTCATACGACGACAGAACTAGCTGCTGCGATCGCCTCTACTGTTCCTGGTGCATATCGTCATGGAAGGATCCACCCTGCTACCCGCGTGTTTCAAGCATTGCGAATTGCTATAAATGACGAACTAACCTCCCTAGAAAATTTCCTGCAACTAGCACCAACTTGGCTCAAATCAGGGGGAAGTATTATCGTTATTAGTTTTCACAGTTTAGAAGATCGGATTGTCAAAAATGCCTTCCGAGCGTCCGAGCTATTACAAATTATTACTAAAAAACCACTCATTGCCCAAACAGATGAACTAGCCCAAAATCCTCGCTCTCGCTCAGCTAAGTTACGAATAGCAACAAGAAGAGATGGTAATGGGTAGTTGGTAGTTGATTGTCAGTTATCAGTTGTCAGTTATCAGTGAAGAAAGGATGTGGGGTGTGGGGAGAATTCGGAATTCAGAATACCCCTACGCTTCAGCAAGCTACGGAAGCGCGGAATTAATTTCTCCCTCTGCCCCTCTGCCCCCTCAGCTCTCTTTTCGCTGCTCCCTGCTCTCTGCTCCCTACTCCCTTAGCTTGATTTCCGATGCGATCGTTCACAAATCCTTCACATCTTTTGCCTAAGCTCTAAACTAATTGGAGTCAAGAGATACAAAATGCAGGTTTGATGAGGGATATTCAAACTCCGCGATCGCATACAAAGGAAAACAAGTCATATGGATTCAGGCTGGAAACATAAAACTAAATTTCCGCTTCGTTTATATCTCAAACAACTATTTTTTGGTTCTCTAGATAAAGTTATTCTCAGCCCTACTGCTTTTTGGTATACGTACCAGATCGAACTTTTAGAAAAATGTTGGCTACAAGATATAAGCCAGCAATTAGAAGACTATTTATATGATAATTGGGACTTCTTTT
>NZ_JBOFLP010000219.1:0-12894 GCF_051657925.1 Chroococcidiopsis sp. | reverse complement strand
GCATCAACTAACATGATTACTCCCAGTCAATTCTGCTGTGTCTAATGCGGTATCTAAGCTAGCTCTTAATTTCTCGGTCAAGCCTGCGACATGAGGTTCTTTGAGCATAGAGCCGTGATGACCGGAAACGTCGTGGCTTTCCAATTCTCCGACGAGATTCCCCCAGCCGTATTGCGGATCTCGGTCGTACCAATCATCGGGTGTAGGAAAATCTCGTCCCATGTAGTACCAACCCATCGGCGGTTCGCTAGCGCGAAACAAAGTCACCTGACCTGGGTATACTTGCGGTACGTAAGCTTTTACTGCACGCCTGATACAAATTCCTATATATCTTCTTTTCCGTTCGTAGGGCCAGTCCAGCCACTTAATTCTGAATAATTGATATAGTCGACAAACATTTTTGTTGTATAATCTCAGCCATGCACTTCTGAGCATTTTTAAAGGATATTTGGCTCCCAGTCGGAAAAGGTTGCGCCAGTGACGCGCCAGCCTTTCTGGAATTGATACTGGTGGGAAACTACCAGGTACAAAGGTATCAAACAAGCCTAAAAAAGCGACTTGCTCGCCTTCTGCGTGCAACTGCTGGGCGATCTCATACGCCACCAAACCTCCAGAAGAAAAGCCGCCTAAAAAGTAAGGTCCTTCTGGCTGGACGGTACGCATTTCTTGAATGTAGAAAGCCGCCATATCTTCAATTCGATCTAGGGCTTCTTCTTTGCCATCGACTCCGCGTGCTTGCAATCCATAAAAAGGTCGATCCGTTCCCAAATGGTTAGCTAATTCGTTAAACACAAGCACGTTTGCGCCATTACCATGAACGCAAAAGAAGGGTGGTTTCGAGCCATTTGGTTGAATTGGCACAAGCGAAGACCAAGATGGTGAAGTTGTTTCACCTAGAACGCTTGCTAGTTGTTCCACCGTGGGAGACTGGAGCAAGGTAGATAGGGAAAGACTTTTGCCAAATGTTTGCTCGATTTGCGCAAACAAACGGACGGCGAGTAGCGAATCTCCCCCAATCTCAAAAAAATTGTCTCTGATGCTGATGGGCGTAATTTCTAAAAGCTGTTCCCAGATCTCGACAAGTTGAGTTTGGGTAGAATTCTGGGGTGCTACATAGTCTGCTTCTAAATTGGATTGGTCTAATCTAACTGTTTGGGCAGAATGGCTCATAAGAAAAGATGGGAATTGTAGAAACTGCTCAGCTTCACGTCGATGGAATGCAACTGCGGCAAAAGAGATCCCCCCTAGCCCCCCTTAAAAAGGGGGGAACAAAGCCCCCCTGACTTAGAAGGAATGCCCCACTTAATCAGAAAAGAACAAAGCCCCTGACTTAGAAGGAATACCCCACTTAATCAGAAAAGAACAAAGCCCCTGACTTAGAAGGAATGCCCCACTTAATCAGAAAAGAACAAAGCCCCCCTTTTTAAGGGGGGTTGGGGGGATCTTCTGCGGCGTAGACGCTCAATTTCGGCGTTTGAAAATATTCCCCAACGATTTGAGTACGCCGCCGCCGCTCGTATCGTTACTAGGCGCTGATGTTGTAGCGACTAAAGGAATTGGTTTGGCGATCGCCCCTACAGCAGTACTGCCTTTTTTCAGCGCGGCTTCGTTGGCTGCTTCATCGCGTAAAACTCGCTTCAACACTTTGCCTGTGGGGTTTTTGGGAATGGAATCGACAAACTTAATCGCTTTTGGCATTTTGTAAGCTGCCATTCTTTCAGCGCAGAAAGCAATCATTTGTTTTTCAGTCACGTTGCAATCCGGCTTCAGGACGATGTTAGCCTTGACAATTTCACTTTTTTCTAAATCGGGTACGCCATAGACAGCAACTTCGGCAACTGCTGGATGTTCGTAGATGACGTTTTCGACTTCCGTGGGATACACTTTAAACCCAGCCACGTTGATCATGTCCTTAGAGCGATCGACGATGTAAAAGAAGCCGTCTTCGTCAACCTGTCCGATATCGCCAGTGTAAAACCAACCATTTTTAATCGCTTCGGCGGTTTCAAACGGACGATTCCAATAACCGAGCATGACGTTTGGACCCCGAATCGCGATCTCGCCTAACTCACCTGGCTCTACATCTTTACCATTGTTGACGACTTTCATTTCCACATTTTCGATCGCCGTCCCAACCGATCCGGGTTTATAGATATAGTCGTGGTTGTAGCTGGCGCAGGGAGATGTTTCCGTTAAACCGTAGCCTTGATGAATTACCAACCCGTACTTGTCGTACCACTTCTGAGCAACTTCTGTTGGGAGGGGTGCGGCGGCGGAAAAGTAAAACCGTACGGATTTGAGTTGGTCTTTAGGCAGATCCATATTCAGCAGCACCAAGAAAACTGTTGGCACGCCGAAAAACATGGTAATTTGTTCGTCAGTGACAGATTTTAGGATTTGCGTCAGATCGAAATTGCGGTGTAATACTAGCGTGGCACAAGCATTGAGTCCGGCATTCAGGACGGCATTTTGCCCGAAACAATGGAATAGCGGCAGATAAAGTAAGATCCGATCCTCAGCCTGCATTCCACAACAATGCTGTTGCGAGTAGCTGTTAGAAATTAAATTGCCATGAGACAGGGTAGCTCCCTTCGGAAAACCAGTCGTTCCCGAAGTATAGACGATCGCCGCCGGAGCGTAGCGATCCATTTCCACGCCACGGGCGCTGGGTGAAGCATTTGCCATCAGTTCGGCAAGGCTAGTTCCCACAGTGGCTGTACCTTCGGCAATCAGAACGTGTTTGAGCTGTGGTAAGTCTTCTTGGGGAACATTTTTCACCAGATCTGCTGTTGTCACCACAGCCTTAGCACCGCAGTCGTCGAGGATAAACTTGACTTCACTGCTTTTGAGCATGGCATTGAGCGAAACGGCGATCGCGCCCAGTTTCAAAATGCCCAAATAGGAGATGATAAATTCGGGAATGTTGGGCAAAAACAAGGCAATGCGATCGCTACGGTGAACGCCTAAATCTCGCAACCCGTTGGCAACGCGATTCGCTAGCCGATCTAATTCAGCATAAGTAAAAGTCGTGCCTTCAAAAATCAGTGCAGGTTTATCGGGAAATAAATGACAACCGCGTTCTATGTGCTGTGTGATGTTCATGGCATTGGCATACTTATAGAGCTTTTATACAAGAGATCCCCCAACCCCCTTAAAAAGGGGGCATTTATTCCCCCCTTTTTAAGGGGAGGACGCTTACGTGGGCGGGTTTCCCGACTTGAGTAAAGTGTCCGTGGGCTAGGGGGGATCTCTTCTGTCGTAGTCAAAAAGACAATTGGTCTTACTTCAAACTAGACAAAACACTTTGCATTGCTGCCACAATCCGACCACCAGCTGCAATATCAGCGGCAATGCGAGCAATATGATCGTCTAGCGGTTGCTCGTTATCGTTGCGGATGTATGGACGATCTGCTGAAGGTGGAACGCCAACGACCTCGCGCACGGCTAGGTACAACTCTCTGGTTGTAGGTGAAACGCACTCGCTTGCGTCGTAATGGTCTGCAATTAACTGCGTCCGCAAATCGACAGCTTGCACTCCAAACATCAGCGCCACTGCCATATATTGCTGGAAGATCTCGATCGATCGCCGTGCTAAATTGGCGGAAGCAAATCCTTGGCTGTTGATATTTTGGTTGAATTGTTCGGCGTGGGTGGGGTAGCGATCGGCGATCGAGTTGCCATAGAACGATAGTATTGGCATGATCGAGTTGCCAGTAATTTGCAGTGCCTTCAAGCCCATATTGACGCTGCGCTCTCTGTTACCAACTAAAGACGGTGACAGTCCGTGGTTAAATTCTGGAGCGACCAAAAGCGCAATTTGAACATCGAGATGCTTGGCTAACATCCCCATGTGGTAGCGCAGGCGATCCATTCCCATGCCTACGTACTGTCCGAGGAAGTTGCCACCGTGGTAGCTTGCTTGTTGCTCGGCATCGATCAGGGGATTGTCAGTCACCGAGTTCATTTCTTGCTCGATTTGAGTCGTAATCTCCGCCAAACCATCGACGATGGGTCCCATATACTGGGGCAAGCAACGCAGGGAATAACGATCTTGGATCGGATCTCCACCGCGATAGTCATGCGTACCATTCAACTCATCGCGGATTAACAGCGAACCCACCAAAAGATCGAGCATTTGACTAGCTGCCCACTTTTGCCCAGGATGCGGTTTGCGATCGTGGACAAACGGGTGGAACGATTGATTCGTGCCATGCAAGCCTTGAATCGCAAGTGCGTGCGCCCCCATTGACAGTGCGAGGAGGATTCTTGCGTCGTAAACGCAATTTGCTGCAATCCCCGTCATTACCGAAGTCCCGTTCATCATCGCCAGCCCTTCTTTAGGTAGGAGTGGCAATGGTTGTAGTCCCAGTCGATTTAGAGCCGTGGGAGCATCGACTTCTTCCCCGTTGAAGTCAACTTTATAACAGGTATCGAGTCCAGTAATTGCACCAGTGATGTATGCCAAGGGTGTGAGATCGCCACTTGCCCCAATCGAGCCAAATTCATGTACGTGTGGCGTGACATTGGTATTCAGGAAAGTTTCCACGCGCCGGATCAATTCGAGCCGAATCGCTGACGCACCGTACATATGGGAATTAGCCCGCAAGAGCATCGCCGCCCGCACATCTGGTTTCGACAACTTTTGTCCTGCGCCTGCCTTGTGATACCAAATCAAGTTATTTTGCAACAGTTGAGCAGATTCCGGCGAGATTACAACATTCGCCATCCCACCAAAACCAGATGTCACGCCGTAAATTGGCGCTCCCGATGCCACTGCATCAGCAATGTAGTCGCACGATGCCTGAACGCCTTGTAGAACGTCTTCGCGATCGCTCAAGCGCACCTTTGCGCCATGCCGTGCCACGCTCACGACATCATCTATGGTCAGGCTATTGTCACCGACAACGACAGTCTTATTCGGATCGTTAACTAAAGGCAGTGACTTGTTTGTTTGGAAATCAACTACGTTCATGTAGAAATTCTCTGTAGAGGACAAAAGCAATTCGCAATTCGCAATTAAATTCAAGTGCGCTCCGACTGATTTACCCAATCGCGCTGTTTCGACAATTAAATGTTCAACTCGCCTGTTTAAAAGGCTGATTCACCCGCATGACCTGTGCGAAATTTAGATATGCAAAAAAGGCGCGAAATCTCGCGCCTTCATACAGCTCATATTGAAAATTGTTCGAGTCGTGTTGAGGATGGAACTATTATCTGACTATCTGACCGAGCAGCTCATTTCCGAAAAGTAACAATACTTCTAACTCACTAGGACTGTTAAACTGCACTCTCGGTGTCGTTTCTAACAACCCACAATGCCATGCACTGGGATAAGTAAACTAGTAAATTGTATATTTTACTTATAACGAAAAGTACTGCGATTGTCAAATAATTATTCGTATAAACAGACTCACTAGTAAACATCGTTCATGCGGTTGGATGCTCGATCGGCTGTGACAATACGTATTGTTCTGGGTATTGTTCGGGATCGTTCGGAGATGCATCGATCGCGGTAGCACTCGTAGTATTGTGAAAGGAAAATATACCGCGAGTGTAGTCCCACACTAGAGCGATCGCAAAGATCGTAATTATCAGTAAAAATCCCACTAGCAGTAAAATCAACAACATTATTACGCCCTTTCAGCAAAAATTCTGCAACTGAATATACGCAAACAGATCGTCACTCTAAACACTGTATTGTTTTTGACGCTCGAACTTAGTGAAGACTTAGTAAAGATGTCGATGAAAAAAGTTTTCTAACTGCGCCAGTAGCAAGGGAGAATCAAATTTTTTCCCGTGTCCGCCGCCTTTCACAATTTCTAATGACACCTCCACCCCCGCCTGCTGTAGCGCCTCAAACAATAATTGACTTTGATTGAGCGGCACTATAAAGTCATCATCTGCATGGAAAATCGCGAAAGGGGGAGCATCTTCATTGACATAAGCGATCGGGTTTGCCTGCATTGCTTTTTCCTGATTTTCTTCAACAATTCCGCCGATCAGCAATGCTTCGGGAGCATCAGCTGCGCTATGAGAGATCTGCCGAGGAAAGTCATTTATGCGGGTGAAATCCGTAGGAGCAAACCAGTCGCACACAGCTTGGACGCGACTAGAAAAACTCTCCCAGCCCCCCTCGCCTTCCAATTCCTTAACGCCAGCAGTTGTCCCCAAAAGCGCCGCTAAATGACCACCCGCCGACCTACCCCAGACCCCAATGCGATCGCGATTTAGATGCAATTCTTTCGCATGAGCGCGCAAAAAACGCACTGCACATTTACAATCTTCAATTTGGGCTGGGAAAATTGCTTCATGGCTCAAGCGATACTCGATACTAGCGCACAAATACCCTTGGCGGGCAAAGGGAAGTAACAGTTCGATTCCTTGCTCTTTACTTCCTTCCATCCACGCTCCACCATGTATCCATATCAGACCAGGCATGGGCATTTCAGGTAAGATTTTAGAGTGAAGAATGTCCATTTTCAGCGGGCGTTGTTCACCCCGAGTAAACACGATGTCCCGCCGATGAATTAAGTCATGAGGAATTTTAGTTTTTTTGAGTTTGTGGTGAAAAAGAGCGAAGTTGGGGAGTCGTACGGGTGGGTTTCTACAGGATATCCCTGAAACAACCCAGAATTGTGCGGATAAACCCGCCCGTACGGGGGTCGGGAGTCGGAAATTGCTTATTAAGTTAGCTTTTAGATAATTCATCATTAGTAGGGTGGGTAATGCCCACCTTACGCTTATTGACTGTGTTTCCAGTTGGACATCACCCATATTTAATGCTTCAATTTCAACGCTTAAATTTTACTGAATATATCTTTTTAACTTTGCCGAGTCAAACAATATTAGTTTGAATAATATGAATTCATCGAATGGTAGATGCAGCCCGTGAAAGTGAGCCATCTCAATAATACTCTTGATTCGCTACTGAGTAATCTTCTACTCAATCACGCGGAGCAATATCTTCGTATCTAGCGTTAGCATCTCCAACCCTAACTTCATCAAAATAAAGTTCTCTTTCGCTAACGATCGATTTGTCTGGCTGGTTTTTCCAATCACCCTTATATATTCCAATTTTGAGATATGGTCCCCTCGCATCATTATAGTTATTCGGTCCATTTCTTCTCACAACTAATTTGCCATCTTGCCACACCTCCAATCGACCATCTGAACCACTAGACCACTTAACATGAAACACGAAGTCTGTCCACTTTCCGGTTTGGTAAAGACCTAAATCTACCACCTCTTTACCTTCTGGAACTACTGTAACTCGTTTTGAGTCCCATTTTCTGTTTAAAATGAATTTACCATCTTTTGTACTGAGAGAAAGAGCTGGAGATTTCCAAGTTTCACCTAAGTTTTTATCCGGTAGATCGTGCCATTGAGCGATGATTTCACTAGATGGATCTTGTTGGTAATCAGAAGGTAAGAAAACACTAAAACCATACCATATTTCTGAATCTGCTGGGACTTCTCCAAGTTTCAATTCGGCACGCTTCACACCATATAGGCGAGCATCCTCTTTTTTCAGAGTAAACTTAATAGCTTGGTTTCCTGCACGTGCAGGAGAATTCACAATCTCAGCTGAATAGTTACAGCAAAGTTCTGTTCCCCACTCAGAAAATCCTGATTCAAAATCACTGAGAAAAACGAGAGTGTCACTTTTTACTTTACTACTCAAAGGCATCAACCAAATTGTTACCAAGACTAGAAGTAACTTCGTGATCGAGCTAAGAAATACGAAGTCTATCCACTGTTGATGTCGATCGCGATGTTTTCTGAACATTTTCTAACCTCCAAATTACGCCAAGTGGAGTGGCTCTACTTTTTCGATGGATTAGTAGAAAGAAATGCTGAGGTTATTTAATCTAATTCCTCCCCTGATTTGTCATAACGTTCGTTCGAGTCTTGTTAAACTAGAACAGGATTTAAGTTTCTAATTCCCTGAACTGTAGATAGTAGATCGGCTTCATGCTGGATTCTACTTTCCACATGATCGGGATAAAAGAATTGTTGTACTATGTCATTGCCGAAGCCCAGAGTACAACGTGTATCCAAAACAAATTCCAGCGTTAAACAAGCAGAGCTAAATGTATAAACTCTGGGATTTTGCAGATTTGATACTTCTGTGGTTAAGAAAATTTCCATGAAAATTAATTCAAATGGAAGATAAAACAAAAAGTCTTCAGCTAGCAAAATTACATCTGCATAAAGATCGCTAAGATTAGACTTTAATTGCAGTAATTTTTCTCTAGAGTTTCTGGGATGTGGTTTAATTAAGAGAACTTCGCCAGGGCAAATTCCTCTGGTTACTAAAAACTCTCGATAAGCAGCAATTTCACTCTCTGATGATATTCTGCCCGATTCAGAAAAATTACTCGTGAGTAAAATTGATGTGGGAGCAGTTTGGATTTGAGCGCGTAGGTTTTCAATGTAACTAATATCTATGAAATCAGATAGCTTAGCACTTAACTTTTGAAAAGTCTCTCGGTAAACATCCCTGTCAAGAATAACCACTGGAATTGCAGGTTCTTGTCCAAAAGCAAATGGGAGAGAGAAATAACCAATGTCTAGCTTTTGTTCGCTCAGCGATCGCTTTCGAGGTAAAAATTCTCTGATTTTTTCCTTTGACGACCTATAGATAAAGTCTAGATAATTACGCGAATCTCTCAATAGATTAGCTTTAGGAAAAGCTGATTGTGCCGTGTAAACTCCAATGCCGTTACCGTAGCAAATCTTTTCGGCATCTTGATAGAGATTCATCACCAACTGGTCTTCAAAATCGTATTCATGCGCCAGAAAGATTTCATCAAAATGCTGACTCCCGGTTAATGCATGAACTAAGTCAGTCACTTTAGATAAACCAGACTGCTTCACTTTTTGGGAAATTGCTTGTTTTTGCTCCAAGGGCATATAAGCAACTTTTTCCCAAGTGCAAATCGATTGAGCCATTTTTTCAATCAAAGCAGCAAATTCCTCACTTTGTCCTTGGGGAGCAAATAGAGGAGTAATTAGCAGGTAGTTTTCGTACTGCAAATTCTGGTCTTGTCGTGCCTTTTCTCGATAATTCATGACTGACAAAACCGTGACGAGTTGAATGCTACCAAAACAAACGACAAGCCGCTTAATTGTTTTTGATGTTGACATACTTTATTTCTATGCGAGTGAATTTATTTCACCGTTTGGAGGGCAACAATGAGATCGCAGATTTCGCGAACCGCTCCTTGCCCTCCAGGTAATTTAGTGATGTAAAGAGCGCAGTCTTGATTGGCACGCATGGCATCAGCTACCGTTAAAGGACAGCCAACAACGTGCATGACTTCTAGATCGTTAATGTCATCACCAACATATGCCACTTGAGACAAAGATATGTCTAAGTTTTGACACAGATGAATTAGAGTCGGTAATTTATCTTTAATCCCCAGATAAGCGTGATTAATTCCTAAATCTTTGGCGCGATGAAGGGTGGATGAAAAAGACTTAGCTGTAATAATGGCAACTTCTACGCCAGAGTACATTAATCGTTTTAATCCTTGACCATCCTTGATGTTAAATCGCTGTTGAACCTCACCGCTTTCCGAGTAGTAAAGACCCCCATCTGTGAGGACACCATCAACATCAAGAACTAACAATTTGACTTGCGACAAGCGCGCATTTCTTTCAGAAATATTGTGCGAATCTCCTGGAAAGCTGCTGTGCGATCGCAGTTCGGGTTCAAATTCAGAAATGGTTGTCATGTTAAACAAGAGCGGGAGTTACTTCTAAACAGTTACGGATGCTGACAATTTGTCTCAACACGGTTTCCAATTGAGCCAGAGGAATCATATTTGGACCATCACTTGGTGCATTGTCTGGATCTTCGTGAATTTCCATAAATAAGGCATCAATTCCAATGGCGGCGGCGGCTCTTGCCAAGGAAGGTACAAATTGGCGCTGTCCGCCAGATTTATCACCTTGACCCCCCGGCATTTGAACGCTGTGGGTGGCATCAAAGACTACGGGATACCCCAGCGATCGCATTTGTGGTAGAGAACGAAAATCTACTACCAAAGTGTTGTAGCCGAAACTCGTACCGCGCTCGGTTAAAAGAATGCGCTTGGTTCCACCTGCTTCTAACTTGCGCACGACTTGCCTCATATCCCAAGGTGCGAGAAACTGACCCTTTTTAATATTGACAACTTTGCCTGTTGCTGCTGCTGCCAAAAGCAAATCGGTTTGCCGACACAAAAAAGCAGGAATTTGTAGAACATCAACGACTTCTGCTACAGTCACCGCTTGGTGGCTTTCGTGAATATCGGTGAGTACTGGGACTCCGACTTCCTCTTTTACCCGTTGGAGAATTTTGAGTCCAGATTCTATCGGTTGTCCGCGAAAAGAATTAATTGAGGTGCGGTTGGCTTTATCAAAGGAAGACTTGAAGATAAAAGAAACACCCAAGCGATCGCACACTTTAGCAATTTCCTCTGCCATTTTCAGCGTAAAGTCCCCCGACTCAATCACGCAGGGACCACCAATTAAGGTGAGAGGACAGCCATCGCCAATGGAGAGAGTTTTGGAAATTTGGGTTTGAATCATTTTGACTACTCAATATACGACTTCTCAAGCACCAATACTTTTCGATCCCCCCTAGCCCCCCTTTTTAAGGGGGGAACGAATGCCCCCATTTTTCAAAAGGAGAACAAAGTCTCCTCAACCAGCAAGGAACAAAGCCCCCCTTAAAAAGGGGGTGGGGGGGATCTGCAATCTTTGCAGATGTTAACGGAGATTATTGTTTCAAAAACCTACTACCTAGCAATAGGAGCAACGTCTTTGTTGTTAGCGCGATCGCTGCCCGCAAATGGCAAGATTTTCTTAGCAGGCTGTTTTTTCTGCCAAGAAATCCCTTCATAGTTAGCCAAGTCTGTAACGGCATCGCTGCTCAACCGCACCAAGTCAAGAACCGCAACGCTACTCTTGAGTCCTTGTATGTTGCTGAATTCCGGTCGTTTTTGAGTAATTACTAGAGTTTGGCATTCATTCAACACGCTATCGATATCCGTGCGCAAAATGCGATCGATTTGCGGTAGCTGGCGTTGCAGGTATTCTAAGTTACTACCCAATAGCACCTCTAGATTTACGTCTGGATCGTAGACCGATATTTCTAAGCCATCCTGCCACAACTGACGGATGAGGCTAATGACGGGACTTTCGCGCAGATCGTCTGTACCTGCTTTAAAACTCAAACCCAAGATACCGACATGCTTAGCACCAGTTTCGTGAATTTTGATCCGAGCTGCTTCAATTTGCAACGTGTTGCTAGGTAGTACTGAGTCTAGAATCGGGATTTCAACCCCCAACTGCCGAGCGTTGAAAATGAGAGAGCGCAAGTCTTTTGGTAAACAAGAGCCACCAAAAGCAAATCCAGGCTTGAGATAGGCAGGGGAGATGTTGAGCTTAGTATCGGCACAAACGAGCTGCATCAGGACGTGACTATCTATTCCCAGGCGATCGCAAATCCGACCAATTTCATTACTAAACCCGATCTTGAGGGCGTGAAATGTATTGTTAACTACCTTCAACAATTCCGCTTCCTCTAATGCCACGCGATGCAAAGGAGCCTGGATATTGCTATAGAGTTGAGCGATCGCATCACCCGATCGTTTGTCTAATTCACCAATTACGGTATAAGGAGGCGCGTGAAAATCCTTGACTGCTTCAGTCTCGCGCAGAAATTCTGGATTTACTACTAAACCAAAGTCCTCGCCAGCAGAACGCAGCGAATGCTGTTCTAGCAATGGTAGGAGAAAATCGCGGGTCACGCCAGGAAAAACCGTGCTGCGGAGAACGACAACGTGATAGCGTTGTGAATGCTTCAACCCGCTACCGATCTGTTGGGCAACTCCTTTTATATAGTTGAGCATTGGACTACCATCAGCCATGCTAGGCGTACCAACGCAGATGAGAGAAGCATCAGCTTCAGCGACGTATTGTTCGCCATCCGTTACAGCACGCAACCGTCCTTGAGCGATTCCTTGCTGAATTAATTCATCGAGATCGGGTTCTTTTAACGGACTGCGCCCGCTGTTAAAGACTTTTACCTTTTCTGGGTTGAGTTCTACACCTATGACATCATGTCCGGCTTGCGCCAAGCAAGCAGCAACAACTGTACCGACATAACCTAAACCCCAAACGATAACGCGCATGGTTATTTTCCTATTAAGTGAGTAGGGAGCAGGGAGGAGCGAGGAGTGAGTAGGGAGCAGGGAGGAGTGAGGAGTGAGGAGTGAGGAGTGTGTTTTGACTTTTAACTTTTGACTTTTAACTTTTGACTTTTGACTTCTTTAACGGTGCTTTGAGCAATTAAGGCTTGCGCTTGTAGCAGATCGCTCGGTGTGTTGATTTCCAGCACGGCTTTTTGAGTTTGACAAACGACGATCGAATAACCGTGTTCGAGTACGCGCAACTGTTCTAACCCTTCGCAGTGTTCTAGCGGTGTCGGAGTCAACTGAGCGTATTTGGCAAGAAAATTGCGGCTAAAAGCGTAGAGTCCGAGGTGGTGAAATACTGGCGCAGAACCCGCGTTGCGATAGTAAGGAATGGGAGAACGGGAGAAATAGAGCGCCCGATCGCGGCGATCGCACAAGACTTTTACGGCGTTGGGATCGTTGTAGCTCTCTTCATGCAGCGGACAGGCTAGGGTCGTCATATCGGGTGACTCTCCTTGCAAGTAGGGAGTGACGAGCTGAGTCAGCATATCTGCGGTGACGAAGGGTTGATCGCCTTGGACGTTAGCGATCGCCGTCATTTCAGGATATCGTTCTGCGACTTCTGCGACTCGATCCGTACCTGTTTGATGGTCGCTGCGGGTCATTTCCACCACCCCACCAAACCGACGCACGCAGTCAGCGATCGCCG
>NZ_JBOFLP010000218.1:0-49603 GCF_051657925.1 Chroococcidiopsis sp. | reverse complement strand
TGACTTTAAGTAACTTTGATAGCAATCTTTGGCTGGGAGTCACAGTAATATTAGCAGCTTATGCAGCTTGGCAAGGACGGAATCGAAATTTTTGGGTATATCTAGGAGTCGTACAATTAACAATTGCGATCGCCTACCTCTTAAATCGAATTTTACCTCTGTCTGCACTGCTAGATTGGTCAGCCGCGATCGCTTGTATTTTTGCCTATATTTTATATATGTTACCTTGGCAAACTTGGGGATGGTCGAAACAACCGTGGCAGCGTTCTGCTACTGTTTTGCCAGGGGTAATTGTCTTACTTACATCAGACGGAATTTCCATTTCAAGTTTATTTCTGGTTGCTGCTTTCTATGCTTGGTTAGCAAGGATAGAAAATAAAATTCGCCTCAGTTATTTAAGTATTGTTTTATCAGACTGGGCAATTATTCGACTGATTCAAAATTGGCAGTTCACCGATCCTTTGTGGTATGTTTCCGTATTGAGTGGTTCGTTACTATATGTTGTCCAAGTCGATCCGACATTGCGATCGCCTACCGAAAAGGAAAAGCGCCACATTCTCCGCACTTTAGCTGTAGGGTTATTTTGTCTGACAGCTTTATATCAATCAGATAATAGCTTGTGGCAAGGAATTTTAACTATTTTTCTGGGCATAGGTTTAATTTTAGCAGGAATCGTATTTCGCACCCGCGCTTATTTATATGTCGGTACGCTAACTTTTATTACAAAAGTCTTGCGTCAGCTCTGGTTATTTATCGATAATTACTCGTTACTACTATGGGCAATTGGAATTGTAGTCGGATTATTATTTATTTGGATTGCTGCCACATTTGAGGCTCGTCGCACTCAAGCGATCGCATTGATGCAAACCTGGATTCGCGAATTAGAAGCTTGGGAATGAAGCTGTATGCTTGGGTTATGCGATGGATAGCAGCAAATACTACGGCTGAGTCTACCACTCTTACAGAAACGCGGCGCGATCGCAGGCTAATGGCAAATTCTGTACGATTCTGCTACGACTTCTAGCAACCCAAAGCCTTTCTTCAAAAAATATATCTTTGGGGAAATAGACAATTACAACCAAGCTGTTTCTTCAAGCTCATGCCTCAAAATTTCCGAATATGTTTCCTGTGACAGATGTAAGCAAGTATTTTTTCTTAATACCTTAAATGCCAATGGCTGTAGATCCGAACTAAATTCGATCCTCCTTCAGTTCATTTACACTAAGGCTTGAATTGAGTCAAGTACTAGAGGGACTGAAAAACAATTTGTTGGTTCTCTTTAGCTACAGTCAAAATCTGCATAAAAAGCTAAGGGGTAATTTCATGACCATTCCATTAAGAGAAGATGTTGTCTACATTATTTTGAAAAAAATCAATGAAACTGGGCAAGAATTGCATCCAGTAAAATTTACTGCTGATGACTTTATCGGTCGCGAACCAACAAAAGCCGAACTATTAGGACACTTAGATTATCTGAATCAAAAGCAGTATATTAAGGCTGAATTTAGTGGGAATGCCTACGGTAACCAGGAAGATGTTCCCGATGCTGTAAATCCCAAAGAAGTTGATTTTAGAGTTGCTAATACCTTTGGTGCTTCTGATGGACCTTTGCCGCATTTAATTACTTTCAAGCAGGCAGAGTTGACAGAAAAAGGTCGTCGGATGTTGGAGAAAATGGAGGCAAAACCCCCAGAAGAATTAAAAGAAGGACCATCGGTTCCTATTGCGACGAAAGATATGCCTTTCCTAGAAAAAGTCATGCTGAAAAGCGGACTGGAGGATCTTTTTGATGCTAGAGATGTCACAGAAGTCGTTTATCGCGTCATGCGCGATTTAATGACAACGGAAGCATCAGATCGAGTTGCAGACGAACTGCACAAAGAGGTACTTCCCACAGATGATAAAGCTTTAAAAATGGAAATAGCTGAGTTGTGGAATGATACCAATCCCATTGTTCGCTTTTTGAGTAGAATTCGTCCGCCTTTTTACCACTCAGACAGTTCTGACATTACTAACGTTAATGACAATCGCTTCTTGGCACGGGTTAAAGGTGAAGCACCAACAGCAAAAACTGCCTTCGATTTAGATACCGAACAAGTAGTTAAAGCTGTATTTTCTGCCACCAAGGACGAACTATCGGAAGAAAGAGTTAAAGAAATTGCTAACTGCTTACCTCCAAGAGTCCGGCAAATGTGGGAAACAGCTTAGGAACATTTGAAGTTAATTTTGAGTCAGGGTAGGAGTTGTCTCCTACCCTGTTTTGTCGTTGGTTATTGGTCATTTGTTACTAGAGAACGATCCAACCCCTCTTGAGAAATAGCAGGTGGTATGTATTATTTGTTGCTATAATTCAATGTCGAACTACCCAAATGCTTCTCTAAAAGCAAAGTTTTAACTATCTATTGCTAGAGAAATTTGGTTTATTTATATAACTCATCAGTTCAGATGCAGCCTTGGCTGGAAAAACAGTCAAATCTAGATTCACGTAAATATATATATAACTGGAGAAAAAATGAAGAACTATAGTATTAGGCGGCGTGGCTCGATCGCAATGCTAGGTTTTATTTGTAGCAGTTTGATAGTCGATTTACCTGCCCCTGCCATAGCCCAAGCAGAGCACAAGTCAGTACTTAACCCTCTTTCTCATATCGCAACAGTAGCACCACGCAATAGCTATATTTCACAAACTCCACAAATTCCACAAGTTTCGCCTGCTCCGGTTCAACCACCCCTACCCGAACAGCAGCAGCCTCCCAATACGCAAGTTTCCCCTACCCCACAAGTTTCGCCTGCTCCCATTCAACCACCCCTACCCGAACAGCAGCAGCCTCCCAGTACGACAGTGCTATTGAATCAAGGCAAAGTTAGTATTAAGCTGATCAATCAGACAGGAGCAAAAATCACTTATCAAGCAATTGGCAATACAGCACCGCGATCGCTACCAGGGAAATCGGATGTCACGCTCAAAAACTTAATTGCACCCATAACTGTGACATTCAAGCGCGAAGATGGCGGATTACTGAACGCAACTGGGCGATCGCCTACTCCAGGAGTACTAGAATTAATGCTAGATGCAACCACCGACCTTGGGATAGATAAGCAATCTCTGCAAATTCAACCGACTGGAGACGTATTTCTGAACTAAAAATATGGTCAACTGTTAACCGTTAACTAACCGACTCAATTACAATTTACAAACGAATAATTCTCCTCTTGATAGACTAGTATCATTGGGTTAATTTTGTGCTAGCACACGAAAACTCAAGTTATTTATTCCCCATCACCCATTCATGGTTACAGCAGTGAGTTCGACATCGTTTCTGCTTCCGCCTACTTTAGGTGCTTTTTTGCCCTCCCTACCCCTGGATAGCCTCTTCTCTACACAGGGGATTATGGTGATGCTACTAGCAGCCTATGCGGTTGCTATGTGGATGTTTCTCACCAGCGCCCCGAAAGTCTATACCGTCATGGTATCTGACTTAGAGATTGCCCGTCAGCTTTACGAAGGAATGCTCAATCTCCCCGCTGCCGAAGTTCCTTTACACTACTACTACAACTACGAGCAAACCTTGGGCGCAGCTGGAACGATCGATCCTTACTACATCTCTCCTAGTCCCAGTTTTACCAGCACCAAAGGATTTAACGGTCCCGATGGATTGTGGTATCAACTCAAGAAAAACACCCAACTCCACATCATTACTGGAGCTAGTTTAGGGAAGAAAAACCAGCAGCGCCATGTCTGTTTCGATCGCGAGTGTTTGGAACAAGTCTTGATGCGGGTGGAAATGATGAATTTAAAACACAAAATTCTCAGCCAGAAACCGTTAAACTTCTTGGTCAAAGATCTTGACGGACAGATCATTGAGATGGCAGAAGTGTCTAATTAGGAGCGAGGAGTGAGGGGTGAGGGGGTGAGGAGACAAGGGAGCTTCAGGTGCAGAGGAGAGATCGGGAGCAATTCTAGCCACTAGCTACTCACTACACCCCACACCCCACACCCCACACCCCACACCCCACACCCCACACCCCACACCCCACACCCCATTCATCGCGCACCACATATTCTCTTGACATCCATGCAGATTTATCTCGACTACAGCGCGACAACGCCGACTCGTTTAGAGGCGATCGCGACTATGCAAGCAGTGTTGACTCAACAATGGGGCAACCCATCTAGCTTGCACGAGTGGGGCGGACGCGCTGCAACGGTGTTGGAACAAGCCAGAATGCAGGTGGCTAGCTTAGTCAACGCCCGTAACGCCGAGTCAATTATCTTCACTTCCGGTGGTACAGAGGCAGATAACTTAGCAATTATGGGGGTTGCCCAACGCTATAGTAGTCCCCAGCACTTGATTATTTCTAGCGTCGAACACTCGGCGATCGCAGAGCCAGCACGGTTACTAGAACGGTGGGGTTGGCAGGTGACTCGTTTACCAGTAGATGGCAACGGGTGCGTGAATCCCGAACGCTTGCAA
Organism: Chroococcidiopsis sp.; assembly: GCF_051657925.1. Lineage (NCBI taxonomy): Bacteria > Bacillati > Cyanobacteriota > Cyanophyceae > Chroococcidiopsidales > Chroococcidiopsidaceae > Chroococcidiopsis > Chroococcidiopsis sp. Next base: position 45,128 of record NZ_JBOFLP010000218.1, on the reverse strand, counting down.
GCAGCACTTCAACCAAATACGGTTTTAGTTTCAATCATTTACGGTCAAAGTGAAGTCGGAACACTACAACCAATTGAGACATTGGGCAAGATTACCCATTCCCACGGCGCATTGTTTCACACAGATGCTGTCCAAGTTGCCGGACGCTTGCCTATAGATCTGCAACAGTTACCCGTAGATTTGCTATCCCTTTCCAGTCATAAAATCTACGGTCCTCAAGGGGTGGGAGCGCTTTATATTCGTCCTGGAGTGGAGTTAGTACCGTTGCTGGGTGGTGGCGGACAAGAATCGAAACTGCGCTCGGGAACGCAAGCAGTACCAATTATTGCTGGTTTTGGCATTGCCGCAGAACTCGCCGCGCAAGAAATGCCCACGGAAACATCGCGCTTGGTGTCATTGCGCGATCGCTTGTTTGCTCAATTGGCTGACGTACCTCAACTAGTTCCTACAGGCGATCGCCTGTCACGTCTACCGCACCACGCTAGTTTCTACATTAAAGGCGCAGATGGCGAGAAAGTCAGCGGGAAAACTATCGTGCGGCAAATGAATTTAGCGGGAATTGGAATCGGCGCTGGTTCTGCTTGTCATAGTGGGAAGCTTTCTCCAAGTCCAGTCTTAGTAGCGATGGGATATGACAGAGCTGCGGCTTTGAGTGGAATTCGCTTAACTCTAGGTAGAGAAACCACAGCAGCCGATATTGACTGGACGGCGACGGTACTTAAGCAAATTTTGGAGCGTCTCATACCTGTAAAATTACAGTTAACAGTTAACAGTTAACAGTTATCAGGGAGCAGGGAGCAGGGAGCAGGGAACAGGGAACAGTTAATTCTGACTTGCGACTTGTGACTCCTAACCAGTGACTAGTAATTTCTCCTCTGCCCTTTTGCACCCTCAGTTCTCTTCTCCCCCTCACCCCTCACTCCTCGCTCCTCGCCCCTCTCATATGACAGAATTTCCCAAAACACTAGAACAGGCGATCGCTCAAGCAGCAGTAGCCACTTCAGCGGCAATCGCGGATGGATATACTCGCCTGCAAGTGGAGTTAGCGATCCCAGAACTCAAACCGATGTCTGTTGCCGAGCAATTTTTAGCAGAATTTACTCAGTTCGGCTCCCAACTTAAGGTGTTTTTTCCCGATGCGGGTGCGGCGGCGCTAGCACGGCGAGATTGGGGAGAAGTACCATTTAAAATTGTCGATATTGGCACGCGATCGCCTCTGGAAGAAAAGATCGAACCAGAGGATGGGGCTTTGTTATTTGTTTCGCCTTCTGCGGTAGAAGTCGAACGGGTAGAAAAGTTGTGCGAGTTAGCTACATGTCCTACATTGATGCTCAATCCTCGTTTAGAAGATGTGGCGATCGTCGGGATTGGTTACGCTGGAAGACAATTACGTACTCGCTTTCTCAATAATATTGAATCTTGTTACTATCTGCGCCCAATTGAAAACATCTCCGTGTTCCGTTCCTACCCTGGTGAATGGCAAATTTGGCGGGAAGTAGAAGAAGAGTTTCAGTTAATTGCCGAACAACCGACAAAACCAATGGGTGATGAAATTGATGCCATTCTCTACGGGGGTACGAGTCAAGCTAATACAGCCGATGCTGCAAATGCTTCTGGATCGAGGAAACCAGGAATTTTTGCCAGTATGCAAAGATTTTTACGCACTTTAAGTCGCTAAGCACTTGAGTAGAAAACATTTTAAGCTACCGGATCGAGAGGTTGACAGAATTCATCTACACCTTGTTTTACAACGTATAACAAGACGGGCATTACCAGTAGGGTAGGGCAGATTTTAGCTGCTGTTAGTTGTTCTACTACTGGCGCAAAGGATTCATTTGCTAACGCAGATCGCAATTCCTGGCGACAAATAAAGGCACGGCATTTCTTTGCCAAACTAGATAGCCACTCTGCATTTGCTATATCTGGTTGCTGTCCGGCTCGAATTGCTAGTACCATAGCTGCATCTTCTAAATCTCCCTCACACTCTTCTATTTCTTGCAAAGCAGCAAGAGCATTGGGATAATTTGTCAATTCAGTCTGCAATTTAGTAACTTCTTCTAAAGTAACTTGCGTCATGGAAGGGTTGGGATAAAGAATTAAATCAGTGACCAGTGACCAGTTATCAGTAACCAGGCGCGACAGCGACCAGTGACTAACAATTTATGGATTGTTTGTGATGATAACCGATCGCTGATAACTGTTCTTACAAACCTACTAATTCTCGCGACTCAAAATCAGTGAGTTGCTTGGCAATTTCTAGTCTTGCTTCTAATTTGGCAACACTAAATTGATTGCGTAAATATTCTAAGTGCGCGATCGCATTAGCTTTATCAGCTGTCAGCCGCATGAGTGTATTGACTGCCGTTTGATATTCTTGATGAGTTAGCAGAACTTCAAAGCGACGTGCCTTACGTTGAGTGTCGTTTTTTAAGTTTACATCAAATGCCGATAGCCGATCGGCGTTTCCTTCTTCACGGCTAATTAGCTGTTGAACTGCTATAATTTGCGAGTCCAGTTCGTTGACTCTCTGTGCTGCTTGGGCGATCGCGGCTGGGTAGTGATTCAGTTGCGTTACCATTATCAATCTTCGACCAACTCAAATTTTTTCACGAAAAAGCGATAGAAATTAAGCTATTAGCTACGGTCTATTTCAACTTACTTTGATGTCGATTGGCTAGTTGCTTTCTTCTTTATTTTAGCATTTTCGAGTTGGGTTAGAAGGTAGAAAAACAAGAAGGATTTCAAAAATACAAGCTTTAAATTTGTCTTATCTTTCTCACACTTTGTCATACAATCTAAGCTTTAAATACATCTCTGAAATAGCTTCTAATGGCATCATTAAAGCATGGATGTTGAATCAATTTTTTCAGTTTTATGCTATAATCTAACTTAGAATTTTTCAGCAAAATCAGTCACTTTCATTAGCGAGCGAAGGAATTCGCCTTAGCGCAAAAGTAGAGGAAGAAAGCTTCAGGAGCAGGCGAGCAATTTAAAATTCAAAAATTCTCGACTCGCGTACAGATGGGTTATGGATCGAGATTTATTGTCATCGATCGCAAATCTTTTGCCAAACCCGCCCCTACAACTCCTGTTCGCTGATAACTGACCTACTCGTGTCTTAAATTGGAACAGAGATGGGTTCGGGATTAGTGTAGAAAAAGTAGGAATTGCTCAAATTTAGCTGTGTTGGCAATATATCCTTAACAATGCCGATGAGTTCGTCTGGTTCGTTTCCAGGTTTGTTGATGTATATTCCCGTGCCTGCGGGTAAACTACCAGAGGTTGCTTTTAGTAGATAGTCAGTCGGTTGTCCGATCGGTGTAATCCTGTCCTCTTGAAGGTTAAAGTCCGTAATTAACGCATAGTCATTGTTGCCAACAGTTGAAGCGTTGTCATCGTCGTAGTAACGATAGGAAGAATAATACTTACCGCTTAATGACTCGCCCAGCCAAAAGTTATCTTTGCCTGCACCACCTGTAAAAGTGTCTATCTGTCCTTTGCCCAAAACTTGCGGATTGGGACGAGCGCCGCTGACGAAATCTGAATCCATCGGGCTAAATGGAGTTGTTCCCAAAAGTGAATCATTACCATTACCACCTGAGATGATATCGTTACCTTTGTCGCCAACAATGAAATCATCATTATCGCCACCTAATAAGGTATCGTTACCGTCAAATGCCCTGACGTAATCATTTCCTACCCCAGCGTCAAAATAATCGTCTTGAGAGGTTCCGTAAAAATTATCCTCAGCAGTGGTAGTAAAGTAGCGATCGCTCAGTTTCAATCCCGATTTATTTTCTACAATTGCCAACAGTTCGTCCGGTTGACTGCCTGGTTTGTCAAAATAAATTGCCGTGCCTTGAGGTAAACCTTGAGGAGATGGTTTCAGAATATAGTTACTTTTAGCGCCATTCAGCCGGATTGTATCTTCTTGAGGATTGAAATCTTTAATTAAACTGTAATCTCGCCTACCATCTGTGGTTGGATTGCCATCGTCGGTACTATAACCGATCCCAAAAGTGTCTTTTCCAGCACCGCCAAATAACAAATCGATGTCGTTTTTGCCACCAATATAGTCGTTCCCGCCAAAGCCAATGGCGGAATCGTAACCGCCAATGAGAAAATCATCGCCAGCACCAGCATATACTGTGTCTTTGCCTCCACCTCCGACTAGGTAGTCGTTTCCATCGCCACCTTCCAAGATGTCACGATCGCCGCCACCATCTAGAAAATCATTGCCGATATTGCCATAAAGCTTGTCGTTACCGCTATCGCCTGAAACTTCGTCGCTACCCTCTCCGCCTTCTAAATAGTCTTCGCCATCACCTCCATGAATGTAGTCATTGCCACTCTGACCGAAAACTTTGTCGTTTCCAGAGTCTCCCCATAAGGCTTCACTCTCATTCCCTCCGACTAAATAGTCGTTGCCGTTACCACCCTCTGTATAGTCACTACCCTCACCTCCTTCGATGTAGTCATCACCGTCACCCCCTTGAAGATGGTCGTCACCGTTCCCACCGAATATGCGATCGCTACCTTTGTCGCCATAGAGGTAATCGTTTCCGTCTTCACCGTAGAGGCGATCGTTGCCCGAACTGCCTTGCAAAGTGTCATCCCCAGCTAAACCGTAGATTTGGTCGTCGCCTACAGTGCCAGTTAATGTGTCGTTATTTATCGTGCCTCTAAAAATCGCCATATAGCTATTTCTGTATCCATCGATGCAAAATTAAATCTGTTATAGTGCTGTATTTCGGAGAAAGATGAACCTTTGTGATAAAAAGTAATTGATACACCGGATCTTTTCTAACAATCGAACCTGCACTCTTGCTTGCCTCAAAGATGAATGAAGGGCGACTTAGATAAAATTAACAATGCGAAGTGCAGAGGAATCGATTTAGAGTAGTCGTGACAGAAATTCATTTACAGGTAACAGCTAGTGACGATCGCCTAGACCGTTACCTTGCCCAACAACTCACACAATTGTCGCGATCGCGCCTGCAACAGTTGATCGAACAAGGCTGCGTCCAGATTAACGATCGAGTTTGCACGGCAAAAAAAATAGATGTGAAAACAGGCGATCGCATTCGGATCGAAATTCCTGCCGTTCAGCCTTTAGAACTCAAACCCGAAGCAATTCCCCTCGATGTTCTTTACGAAGATGATTCCCTGCTAATAATTAACAAACCTGCGGGGTTAGTCGTCCATCCCGCCCCAGGTCATGCTGATGGTACTTTAGTTAATGCTTTGCTCGCCCACTGTCCCAACTTACCAGGCATAGGCGGAGTGCAACGCCCTGGCATCGTCCATCGCTTGGATAAAGATACAACAGGAGCGATCGCGATCGCCAAAACTGACTTTGCCCAACAACACCTACAAGCACAACTCAAGGCAAAAACCGCCCGCCGCGAGTACTTGGGTATTATTTACGGTGCGCCGCGATCGCCCAATGGAACTGTAGATTTTCCCATCGGTCGCCATCCCACAGACCGCAAAAAGATGGCGATCGTCCCTGTAGAAAAGGGAGGACGGGCAGCGATCACCCACTGGCAAGTTAAAGAAAGGTTAGGAAACTATACTTTAGTTCATTTTCAATTAGAAACGGGGCGCACCCATCAAATTCGCGTCCATAGCGCTCATATCGGTCATCCCATTGTGGGCGATCCGATTTATGGTTCTGGGCGTTCTGTTGGTGTCAATCTTTCTGGACAAGCCTTACACGCTTGGCGACTCACGCTACAACACCCAGTCACTGGAGAGGCGATCGAGGTGACGGCAGCACCTCCAGCAGAATTTAACACGCTATTGGAAGTCCTGCGGCGGAGAATGGCTAGCAATTGGTAGGGTGTGTTGAATAACGCACCCTACGAAATCCTGGCTTTCATAATTGCCATCTTTCATGAGAGTGAAAAAACTGAAAAATATTTCTACGATTTCTTAATTTTTATTTACAAAACGTAATAAATTTGGATGGGAGATCGATAAGTATTAATGCTCTCAGAGCCAAACAAGACAAGGCATTTATCTGTAAAATTGCCTAGCCAAATTACATCAAGTTTTGACAGACACAATTAAGTTATGTAACTTAATTTTCATTTCGGATAACTGAAAGCTATTTGAGCAAATCAATTTATTAGCTTTCCGTGCATTTTTACACAGTTTAATATTATTTAACTAATTGGCGATCGAGCGCATTGTATAAAAAACTTACGAGGAATTTATAGCAAATAAAACTTTTGTTTCTAGCGATATTTTCTCAGAATACTTTATAGCTAAACAGCGATTTTATCGTAGTAGCTATCGTTGGCATAGAGAAATATTCTGCCTGAGACAAAGTTTTGTTTGTGCTTTCCCGTGCGCTCGCACCGATAGAAATAGAAGCAATAAAATTTAGGAGAATTGAAAAAATGCTTGACGCTTTTTCTCGCGTAGTCGAACAAGCCGATCGCAAAGGTTCTTACCTGAGTGGTGATGAACTGAACGGACTTCAGGCGATGGTATCTGATAGCAACAAGCGTTTAGATGTAGTGAACCGTCTGACGAGCAACGCTTCTACAATTGTGGCGAATGCCTATCGCGCATTAGTAGCCGAAAGACCAGAAGTATTTAACCCTGGTGGTGCTTGTTTTCACCATCGTAATCAAGCTGCTTGCATCCGCGATTTAGGCTTTATTTTGCGCTACGTTACCTACTCCATTTTGGCTGGAGATGCTAGCGTCATGGACGATCGCTGTTTGAACGGACTGCGGGAAACCTACCAAGCTTTAGGTACTCCTGGTGATGCAGTCGCTTCAGGAATTAAAAAAATGAAAGATGCGGCAATTTCAATTGCCAACGACCCCAAAGGCATTACTCGCGGCGATTGTAGCCAATTGATGTCTGAAGTAGCTGGATACTTCGATCGCGCTGCTAGTGCAGTTGCTTAATTGGTCATTTGTCATTTGTCATTGGTGGTTGGTTAACAGTTAACTGATAACTGATAACTGACAGCTACTAACTTATTAAATCAGGAGAGAATTCACACATGAAAACACCTTTAACTGAAGCGATCGCTGCTGCTGATGCACGTGGTTCATTCGTTAGTAATACCGAAATGCAAGCAATTTTCGGTCGGTTTAATCGCGCTCAAGCTGGTATAGAAGCAGCCAAAGCTTTTGCTAATAATGGGAAAAAATGGGCAGAAGCAGCTGCCAATCACGTTTATCAAAAGTTTCCCTACACGACTCAAATGCAGGGTTCTCAATACGCTTCCACTCCCGAAGGTAAATCCAAGTGCGTGCGCGATATCGATCACTATCTTCGCACCATTAGCTATTGCTGCGTTGTCGGTGGTACTGGTCCCCTAGATGAATATGTGGTTGCTGGATTGAAAGAATTCAACAGCGCCCTTGGTTTGTCTCCTAGCTGGTATGTTGCTGCACTAGAATTCGTCCGCGACAATCATGGTTTGTCTGGCGATGCTGCTGGTGAAGCTAATACTTATCTCAACTACGCGATCAATGCTTTGAGCTAAAACAACATCAACATCAACTTTTGCCTAATTGGTAATGGGTAATAGGTAATGGGTAATGGAATGCTTCCAATTCTCAACACCAATTATCAATTACCAATTAATTGTTAGTAATCGGTAAAATAGAAGGAATCAAAAATGAGTGGAACAGTCATAGCTCAGTTAGTCAATGATGCGATCGCAGACGGAAAAGTCGAGCTGCGACAAAATTGGACTGAAGACGATTTACAAAGAGTCTTTCGGGCTGCTTACGAGCAAGTATTCGGGCGACAAGGAGTCTATGCTAGTCAAAGGTTTGCTAGCGCTGAATCGCTGTTGCGCAATGGCAAAACTACGGTGCGGCAATTCGTGCGAACTTTAGCAAAATCTGAGTTTTACAGAGAATGCTTTTTCCACAGTAATTCTCAGGGGCGTTTTATCGAATTAAACTACAAGCACTTATTAGGACGCGCACCCTACGACCAGTCAGAAGTTGCCTACCATGTTGATTTATATGCCTCAAAAGGCTTGGATGCGGAAATTGATTCTTACATAGATAGCCCCGAGTACGATGCAGCTTTTGGGGATTGGGTTGTACCTTTCCATCGCGGATTTCAATCTCAACTCGGTCAAAAAACTGTAGGCTTTCCTCGCATGTTTGCGTTGTATCGCGGTGCAGCTAGTAGCGATAACTCGCAATATGGGCGGCGTAATGCTCGCTTGAGAACCCAAATATCTCGCAATCAAACTAACTGGATTACACCACCTTCATCGCCCTCTGGTTTGTCTTTTGGCTCCAGATCCTCTGGAACGCTGGGAGTTTCTCCCGCTCAAGGTGACAATCGCATGTTTGTCGTCGAAGCCGTGGCGGGTACAGTTGGCAGTAGAGTACCCGTGCGCCGTAGCATACAAGCATACAACGTACCGTTTGAGAGGCTGTCAGCAACTTACCAGGAAATACACAAAACTGGTGGCAAGATCGTCAGAATTACTCCCGTCTAAGTAAGGGGCGAAAAGTGAGGAGCGAGGAGCGAGGGAAAGGACAATTGGACAAGGAAGACGAGGGAGAATTACAATCCAAAATCCGCGCATCCAAAATCTAAAATTCTCTTACCCCTCACTCCTCACTCCCAACATTTATGCAAGAACCAATTTTGACCCCAGAAGCCGCGATCGCAGCTTTGGCAGGAGAAGATAATCAAATTCGCTACTATGCCGCTTGGTGGTTGGGAAAGCATCAAGTACAGTCGGCTTGTGCGGCGCTGTGCGAAGCTCTTACCGACGATCGCTATCGGTTGGAAGCAGGGGGATATCCCTTGCGTCGTCAGGCGGCTAGAGCATTAGGACAATTAAAAAATTCCCAAGCCTTGCCAGCTCTAATTGAAGCATTAAACTGTCAGGAAGATCTACAACTGCGAGAAGCAGTCATTCAAGCTTTAGCTGCTATTGGCGATCGACGTGCAATTAACCCTTTGCTCGATTTATTTCATTCTCAACAGCAGCCAGATGAGGCTTTGATTGAAGCTTTGGGAACCCTACAAGTTTGGTCGGCTCGTTTGCAGATCGAGCCTTGCCTACAGCATCCCTCAGAGCGGGTGCAGTGTGCGGCAGCGCGGTATATGTATTTATTAACTCGCGAACCGCAGTACATAGAACGCATTATCAAAACTCTCAACCACGACAATGTTTATTTACGCTGGGCAGCAATTTTCGATTTGGGGGCGATCGGTCAAAGTCAAGAGGTTATCCAGGCAATTATTGCGGCTAGGGTTCCCAACAATTTGAAGCTGCTGAATTTAAAGCAGATTCTAGAAGCTGGATTGAATGGTGATGCAAGAGATACAACATCATCTGATTCTGGGCTGCTTTTCAATGCGATCGACGATTTGTTAATTCAACTATAGGGTAGGTTTTGACCCAAAATTTCCAGCTAATCTTACCAATCTATTTGCGCGCACCCGCCCGTACAGAAGTCAGGAATTGTAGGGGCGGGTTTTGACCCAAAATTTTCAGCTAATCTTACCAATCTATTTGCGCGCACCCGCTCGTACAGAAGTCAAAAATCAAAGGTTAACATGACACAATTTAAGCTCGGTCAACACCCTGGCTCCTCCGTAGGGCAAATTAACTATTTATTAGAAAATCTTATCGAACAGTTACGTGCTAGCTCGACTCCAGCAGAGGCGATCGCGATAATTGAGAAGATTGCTGCTTACCATAACCCCGATGCGGTTCCCCCTCTCATCGAGGCATTAAGCCATCATCATCCAGGTGTAAGAGCAGTTGCTACCTCTCAACTCGTTCAACTGGCTTCTCTGTCGTTAGAAGCCCTAATTTCCACCTACTACACGGCTACAGATCAAGGGGTACAAGCACACATCATTCAAGCTTTAGCTCAAATTGGTGATTGTCAAGCGATCGCCGTGTTAGAGGAAGTGGTTGGGGTGTCTGTAGCCAATCACTGTCAGGGAAACGTTCGGCGCATTGCTGCTAGAGGTTTGGGCAAAATTGGTAGTACGGCGATCGATGCTCAGATAATTCACCGTGCCGTGGATAAACTGAGTTGGGCATTGCTGTCACCCGAAGATTGGGCGCTGCGTTACGCTGCTGCCTTATCCTTAGCAGAAATAGGTACGCAGGAGGCGATCGCTGTCCTGCAACAAGCTCTAACTCAAGAATCAGACCGAGTGGTTCAGATCCGCATCCGCATGGCACTTGCAGGGTAATTAAAAGTTTTGGGGTTGGGGATTCGGATGGAACAGAAGAGCTGAGGAAGCTACAACCAAGTCACAAATCACATGTCACAAGTCATAATTCATTCCGAATTCTCCTTACGCACCACTCTCTTACCGTCAACTGTTAACCAACAACCAACAACCATATTTTCGTAATTATCGGTAATATTTATCAGTAAACTCTTCATATTTATTTACATTTATTTCATGACTATAAAGATTTAAAAACTCTGTATTTGCTCTTTTTACTTACATCAAGCAAATATTAAGAAAATATAAAAACATATTTATACCGAGCAATAAGTATAAATACTACTAAGTTTTTTAAAGAAAATCACAAAAATTAACTGTGAAATCTCTTATATGTAAAGGACTTGGAGCTTTTATTGACGGAATCACGTCAACTTTAACAATTCGTAATAAATAATGCACTTATGGCGTTGTATAAACATAACCTGGAGGGATCAATAACAGACAGAAGTTCAGCAAAACTCAGGAAAAAAACAAGTTGGATATTTTCTCATAAAAGTAGAAGTTTTTCTCATAATTCTGACGACAACATAACAATCGTTGGTAGAGGAAATAAAAAACCAGCTTAACCGAGGACGCGGCTCGTGTTTGTTGTGATTTATTCCAAACTTGATAAAACACCGCCAATTTTAATCAAAAAACTGCGCTCAACTTTCGCAAGTAGGAGAAATTAGTTCATGTTAGACGCATTTGCAAAGGTTGTTGCTCAAGCCGACTCCAGAGGCGAGTTCCTGAGCACCGAGCAATTTGACGCTCTTTCCGGTCTAGTAAGAGATGGTAACAAGCGCCTGGATACCGTAAACCGCATCACCAGCAACGCTTCCACCATCGTTACCAACGCTGCTCGCGCTTTGTTTGAAGAGCAGCCCCAGTTGATCGCTCCTGGTGGTAATGCTTATACCAACCGTCGCATGGCTGCTTGCTTGCGCGACATGGAAATCATTCTGCGCTACATCACCTACGCTGTTATGGCAGGTGATGCAAGCGTACTCGACGATCGCTGCTTGAACGGACTGCGCGAAACCTACCAAGCTTTGGGAACTCCTGGTTCTTCCGTAGCTGTAGGCGTTCAAAAAATGAAGGAAGCTGCAGTCAAGATTGCTAACGATCCCAACGGTATCACCCAAGGCGACTGCAGCCAGTTGATGTCTGAAGTTGCTAGCTACTTCGATCGCGCTGCTGCTGCTGTTGCATAAGTAAGGCTTTTAGCGATTAGCAATGACTAGCTAAACGCCAATCGTCCTTAACCTGACCCAAGTTAACCAACTGCAAATATTTAGAGAATTTCAAACAATGAAAACACCAATTACTGAAGCAATTGGCGCTGCCGATACCCAAGGTCGTTTCTTAGGCAACACCGAGCTACAAGCAATCAACGGTCGTTTCGATCGCGCTGCTGCTAGCATGGAAGCTGCTCGCGCTCTGACCAGCAAAGCTCAACAACTCGTTGACGGTGCTGCTCAAGCTGTATACAGCAAGTTTCCTTACACCACCCAAATGCAAGGACCCCAGTACGCTGCTGACTCACGCGGTAAATCCAAGTGCGCTCGCGATATCGGTCACTACCTGCGGATGGTTACCTACTGTTTAGTAGCTGGTGGTACAGGTCCAATGGATGAGTACCTAATCGCTGGTTTAGACGAAATCAACCGTTCCTTCGATTTGTCTCCTAGCTGGTACGTTGAAGCTCTCAAGCACATCAAATCCAACCACGGTCTGTCTGGACAAGCTGCTAACGAAGCTAACACCTACCTCGACTACGCCATCAACGCTCTAAGCTAGAGAGCGTCAAGCTTGCCCAGAGAGGGGTGCAAGTGCTGGATCGAGAGAACTAGCAGTTGCACCTAGCTCTGGGCATTGTTTTTCGCATTTGTCAGAAAACCAATAGTCAGCAAACCCACTTTAAGATTAGTTGCTTCGGGAGAGCGGTGTATGAGCGTTTTACCAGCAGATATTTTAGCAGCAGCAGGACGGCTGGGTATTTCTGCATTTGATGCCTCATCCAGAGTCGAACTACGACCAGATTGGACAGAGGAAGAATTGCAATCGGTCATCCGAGCCGTGTATCGTCAAGTTTTAGGGAACGATTACGTGATGAAGGCAGAACGCCTGACTTCATCTGAATCTTTACTACGGCAAGGAAACTTTACTGTCAAAGATTTTGTCCGCGCTGTTGCCAAGTCAGATTTATACAAAAACAAGTTTTTCTATCCCAATTCCAACCAACGCTTTGTCGAACTCAATTTTAAGCATTTGTTGGGTCGCCCCCCTTACGATGAGGCTGAGTTAGCCTATCACACAGAGCTTTGCGAAGATGTTGGCTACGATGCCGAGATCGACTCTTACTTAGATAGCGTTGAATACGACAACAACTTTGGTAACAACGTCGTACCGTACTATCGTGGATTTTCCGTCGAACCAGGATCGAGAACAGTAGGCTTTAGCCGGATGTTCCGCCTCTATCGCGGTTACGCTACAAGCGATCGCGGTTCGATTGGTGGCAAATCTCCCCGCCTCATGGGAGAAATCGGTCGCAACCAATCTTCTACAATCGTTCAACCGTCTAGCGGTACGCGCTGGAGTTTTGGTGCGGCGATTCCTAAAGATTCGGCTCCTAAAAAAGCAATCGGCGGGACACAAGAAGAAAGCGGACGCGTCTACCGGATCGAAGTCACGGGACTGTTGCAACCAGGTTATCCCAAAGTGCGCCGAAGCAGCACTGCCATTATGGTTCCTTACGAGCGGTTATCGCAGAAGCTACAGGAAATCACCAAAAAGGGTGGCAGAATCGTCAGCGTGAATCCAGCTTAGTCGTCACTGGTCATTTGTCATTCGTCATTCGTTTCAACCAATGACAAATGACAAATGACAAACGATACATTTAATCATCGCAGCGCCTCTTAATCTAACTATGTTTGGTCAAACCTCACTTGGCAGTGGTAGGCTCAGTAACGCCGAAAATCGCATATTTCGCTATGAAGTTGAGGGGATGCGTCAGACTTACGAATCTGACCAATTGAGCTATCCCATTCGCAGTAGTGGTAGTTTTGTGGTTACGGTTCCCTACAACCGCATGAATGAAGAAATGCAACGGATTCACCGCTTGGGTGGCAGAATCGTGAGCATTGCACCCGTAACTTTTGATGGTGACGGTAAAGCAAAAAGCGATGCGACCGCAGCTCATCAAAATGTCAAAGCCGAAGGCAAAAGCAAGGCGACAAAAGCCGATAAGTAAAGCTCAGGAATCTGCACTTAACTGAATAGCTAACGGTTACAGGAGATATAGAAGCAATGTTCGGTCAAACAACTGTTGGTGCAAACGGAATTTCCTCCGCCTCTAGCCGGATGTTTCGTTATGAAGTCGTAGGCTTGCGGCAGAACGACGAAACTGACAAAAATAACTACGAGATCCGCCGCAGCGGTAGCGTATTCGTCACCGTCCCTTACAGCCGGATGAATGAGGAAATGCAGCGGATTACTCGCTTGGGTGGCAAAATCGTCAAGATCGAACCACTAACGACTGTGAAGTAGGCATAGGTTTGACGCAATGGAGTCTAGTGCGGAAGAACTAGAGGTAGCAGCAACGGGATTAACGGTGGAACAAGCGATCGCTAACTTGCGATCGCCGGACTTAAGTTTGCGTTATTACGCAGCTTGGTGGTTGGGCAAATTTCGCGTCCGAGAACCAGCCGCCGTTGATGCTTTGATCGCTGCCCTAGAAGATGAAGCCGACCGGACGGAATTAGGCGGTTATCCCCTGCGCCGTAATGCAGCAAGAGCCTTGGGCAAGCTGAGCGATCGGCGGGCAGTCCCAGGGCTTATTTGCTGTTTGGACTGCGACGATTTCTACGTCAGAGAAGCCGCAGCCCAATCTTTAGCCATGTTAGGCGATCCATCTGCCATCCCCGCTTTAGTGAAACTGTTGGATGGCGGCGTTGATGCTGCCGTTGACGTACCAGGTAGACCCCATCTGACTCAGCCCTACGATAGCGTTCTCGAAGCTTTGGGAGCGCTACAAGCCAAAACAGCCATCCCTCTGATTCAGCCATTTACAGAGCATCCCAGTCCCAAAATCCAATATGCGGCACTGCGGGCAATGTACCAGCTGACTCAAGAAGATAGCTACGGACAGCGCTTAGTAGCTGGGTTGAACAGCGACGACCTGAAATTGCGACGGGTCGTTTTATCAGATCTAGGGGCAATTGGTTACATCAGTGCAGCCGGAGCGATCGCCTCCTGTAGGGCGGAAAATAGCTTCAAACTCCTCTCCCTCAAAGGACTCCTAGAGTCGCAACTGCAAACCCAGCCAACTCAACTTTCCGATCCAGCCATCCATTTGATGAGACTGATGGATTCTTTGCTGTAAAGGCAAGAGGTGTAAAGAGTTTAGCCTCGCCCTCTTCCCCTACTCCCTACTCCCTACTCCCTACTCCCTCTCATGACCGACTCGACCCAAAACCTCATTCAAGCCGTAGATCGGGCAGATTCGCCCGAAAGCTTGGTGGCAGCGGTGCGATCGCTGGCAGCAGCGAAAGATGAGGCGGGGATTGCAACTTTAATTGCCGTACTGGGTTACAACAACCCAGTTGCCGCAGTAGCAGCGGTAGAGGGGTTAACGCAATTGGGTGCGAAAGCAGTACAGCCATTAATTGATAAATTGGATGGCTATAACTACGGAGCCAGGGCTTATAGCATTCGCGCTATAGCTGCGATCGCCGACCCTCTTGCTTTAGAAGTGTTGGCGACAGCAGCAGCGACAGACTTTGCTCCCAGCGTCCGCAGGGCAGCAGCTAAGGGGTTAGGCAGCATGCGTTGGCAAGCGATCGCCACTCCAGCCGAGCGCACGGCAGCACAACATCAAGCCCTGGAAATCTTACTCTCAGTCTCTCAAGACTCCGACTGGTCGATTCGTTACGCGGCTGTGGTGGGCTTGCATGGTTTGCTACAACTATCAGACCTACAAGCAAAAATTCAGCCTCATTTAATGCAAATTATTGAGTCCGATCCCGATTCAGCAGTCCGCGCCCGCGCCCAACTAGCAATGAATGAAGCCGTAAGTCGGAAGTTGGAAGTCGGGAGTCGGGAAGACAAGGGGAAATTCGCGCCATGAGCGCAATTAAACCCTACACCCCACACCCCACACCCCACACCCCATTCTTCACGCACCACGCATCACTATATAACTGAAAATGTCAATACCATTACTTGAAGTCAAACCCTCCAGCCAAAATCAGCGGGTTGAGGGTTACGAAGTTCCTAGCGAAGATACGCCGATTGGCTATCGCTTAACAGATACTTCCTCGGCATTGGATATCGATGAAATTATCTGGGCAGGTTATCGCCAAATCTTCAGCGAACACCTGATTATTGAAAGCTATCGCCAACCCTTCCTCGAATCTCAACTCCGTAACCGGGCTATCACCGTGCGGGATTTTATTCGCGGTCTAGGTAAATCGGATGTCTATCGCGAGTTAGTTGGAGAAACCAATTCTAACTATCGCTTAGTGGATATCTCCTTTAAACGATTTTTAGGACGCGCTACTTATAACCAAAAAGAGCAAATCGCTTGGTCAATTGTCATTGCTACCAAGGGTTTGAACGGCTTTATCGATGCGATCGTCGATAGCGAAGAGTACCGCGAAAACTTCGGCAACGACATCGTACCCTATCAACGCCGTCGTTATAAAGGTCGTCCCTTTAACTTGGTAAACCCACGTTATAACGGCGACTGGCGCGATCGCGAAAGCGTTCGCAACTTACAAGGTCGTGGCTTCTACCGCGCCCGCAAGACCGGAGATGTTACTAAAGAAGTGGTGCGTCAGGCAATTCCCTCTAACTTTATGACAATGGCTGGTAGTATTTTGACCCCAGAAGTCAACTACCAGCGATCGCGCGATCGGGTTCTCTCTCAAATCTCAACAATGGAGATCCCCGATACGACACGCAAAGACACATTGCCCCAAACTACGATTAAACCTACCAAAGTCACTTTACCCTACGACTACATTCCCTCCGATCCGAGGAACTGAAGACAAGGGGGACAAGGGAGACAAGGAAGAAGTTTACCTCTTGCCTCTCACCCCTTACCCCTTACCCCTTACCCCTTACCCTGTAGTAAATATGTCAATACCTCTACTCGAATACAAACCCAGTTCGCAAAATCAGCGGGTGGCTGGTTACGAAGTCCCCAGTGAAGATACTCCTTGGATTTATCGCTTGGAAGATTGTTTTGACCCCAGCGATAATCAAGAATTGATTTGGGCTGCGTATCGCCAAGTTTTTAGCGAACATGAAATTCTCAAGTTCTATCGCCAAGAACAGCTAGAATCTCAACTGAAGAATCGCGCTATCACCGTGCGGGACTTTATTCGCGGTTTAGCTAAGTCAGAATCGTTCCGCCGCTTGGTGGTAGAAACAAACTCGAACTATCGACTCGTAGATATTGCCCTAAAGCGGTTGCTAGGACGTGCATCCTACAACAAAGACGAAGAAATTGCTTGGTCGATTAAAATTGCTACCCTTGGCTGGGGTGGTTTTGTCGATGCACTAATTGATAGCGAAGAGTACCAGCAGAATTTTGGCGATACTACCGTACCTTACCAGCGGCGACGGTTTAAAGACAGACCGTTTAATTTGGTGACACCACGTTACGCTGACTACTGGCGCGATAAAGAGGAAACCGAACGCTACAAAGCTGGCGCGATCGGTAACTTCTTTGACATGGCGCGATCGCTTAATATTAGAACCGTGACACCTCAGCCAGTCAGCACGGCTAATATAGACATTCCCGATATGTCACGCAAGGAAAAATCATCAACGCCAGTTTCGATTAACCCCTCAGCAAGTTTTCCCGTGCGGCTGTAATTTTGAAAGTTTAATAGTAGGAAAATCTAACAGCCACAGATTGACTTACTCACGAACCAACATTCTGCCTACCCTACGTGGGATAATAAGCTAGAAAGCTCTATAGATATAGGCTTTGCTTGTTTCAAAAACTTTCCAATTCATGGAAAGCGATCGATAAATTCAGTTTGAATTTATCTGTTTTCATTTTGTGCGATTAACCTAGACGGGAGAATCCCTCATGGCACTGCCGTTACTCGATTACAAACCAACTACGCAAAATCATAGAGTCCGCAGCTTCGGCGTTGCGGATCAAAACGAAGACACTCCATACATCTATCGTGTGGAAGATGCTAATTCTCCAACAGAGATTCAAGAGTTAATCTGGGCTGCTTACCGTCAGGTATTTAGCGAACACGAAACTCTTAGAATCAACCGTCAAATTCAACTAGAATCGCAGTTGAAGAATCGTGCAATTACCGTGCGCGACTTCATTCGCGGCTTAGCTAAGTCGGAAAGATTCTACGAAATGGTAGTTTCAGTTAATAATAACTACCGGCTTGTAGATATTTGCCTCAAGCGTTTCTTAGGTCGTTCTTCTTACAACAAAGAAGAACAAATTGCTTGGTCAATTGTCATCGGTACGAAAGGATTCTACGGTTTAGTAGATGCTTTGCTAGACAGCGATGAATACACCGATGCATTTGGGGATTACATCGTTCCTTTCCAGCGCAAGCGGATGGAAGGTAGACCCTTCAATCTCGTTACCCCTCGTTACGGTGACGATTTCCGCGAAACTGCTGGTACAGTCAAAACCGACTGGCGTTTCACGCTGGATCAGTTCTACAGCCGCAAGTCGAAAGAGAAGCAGCTGCGGGAAGGAGATCCTCGCAAGTACGCTGATATGGCAGCATCGATTAACAACAAAGGTAATTACGCGCAGCGCGTTTCTGCCTTTGACCTTGATTATCTCAGTCTAGTACCATCCCGTGGTAGAAAATAGAGTTGATTAAATTCAGCTTTTATTTTTGATTTAATTCACTGGGTCTAGTTTCCACGCTGATTCGACTTATAACTAACGGTTTTGCTGTAAGTGATGAGTTGAGTCAAGTGGCGATTAGATCCAGTAATTTTTTGTCCTCGATCTTTAGTCATCTGTCATTGGTAAGATATTTCATAGTCAACTTGCATATCTGGGCAGGCAAAGATGCTCAATCCAGAAGAGTCGGAATGGAGAACCATTTTACACTTGAAGAAAGAATTCAGTTTCTAATTAGTAAGTTGCGCAAGCAAGTCAAGCCAATACACAGAGATAATGCTTTGCGATCGTTGGCTGATGCCTTGGAACAAGTTGAAACGATCGCCGATATTGCTACTAAAGCATATTACTTAAACGAATTGGCGATCGCGTGTCTAGAAATAAAATTAGCAGATAAGTGTTTGGCAATTTTAGATCGAGCCTTAGAAGCTACTCAAGCAATCTCCGACAGATCTACAAAAATAACTGAATTTAGTAAGATAGGTAGCGGATATGTCAAGCTCGGTATAGAAGATAAAGGATTAAATCTATTAGATCGAGCTTTACAACTTGCCAAAACGTTAGAAGACGTTGACGAACGAGATTATGCTTTGTGCGATCTAGCTTTTGTCTGTAAAGAAATTGGATATAATGCTCTAGCAATTGAAATTACCAAGCTAGTAGAAGAAAAATAACCAGCTGGTGCGATCGCAAACACAACAGACTTAGCTGCGCAAAACCTCTAACTCCTCTTTTACAGAAAGAGGCTGATATCCCAAATGAAAAGCCTGAGAACTATCTAAAGAAACATCAGCAGGTCGAGGTGCAGCCATTTTTACATCTTGCTGACGACACGATTTTAACCCAGTTGCAGGAAGTTGAAATACCTCTACAAGTAACCGACCAAAATCATAACGCGATAACCGCTCTTTTCCACCTAAATGAATCATACCTTGAACCTGCTTCTCTAACACCATCAACAACCCTTTAGCCGCTGTCGTACCGCTAGCAGGAGTACGAAATTCATCTGTAAATAATGCTAATTCTTTTCCATCTTGTAGAGTTTGCATAAAAGGCTGCATAAAACTAATAGCTGTTGGCGTTGCCATACCAAACATTAAAGGCATTCGACAAATTGTCGCCAAGGGATAACGTGTTAAAATTCCCTCTTCAGCTTGAACTTTTTGTTCTCCATAAGCATTCACAGGAGATACCGGATCTGTTTCCCGATAAGGTGCATTTAAACCATTAAAAACTAAGTCAGTAGAAGTAAAAATATAGGGGATGCCATAATCTGCACACAACCCAGCTAGATTCAAAGAAGTCGTAACATTGATCGCGTAGGACTCTTCTACATGAGTTTGACAATAGTTCGGACTCGATTGTGCGGCGGTGTGAATTATCGCTGAAGGTTGAATTTGTTGAAACAGACTCTTGAGTGCCTCAAAATCGCGCAAATCGACTTTCAGCATCGTCACGTCAGGAATCTCTATTGCATGGGAAAAGTATGTACTATAAACACGCCATTGTTGTTTTGCTAATTGACATAGATGCCAGCCTAAAAAACC
Organism: Chroococcidiopsis sp.; assembly: GCF_051657925.1. Classification (NCBI taxonomy): domain Bacteria; kingdom Bacillati; phylum Cyanobacteriota; class Cyanophyceae; order Chroococcidiopsidales; family Chroococcidiopsidaceae; genus Chroococcidiopsis; species Chroococcidiopsis sp. The sequence goes on along the minus strand of NZ_JBOFLP010000218.1, from coordinate 25,448 downwards.
GCTTGCACCCGTAACCAAAAGGTTTTTCATGCGATCGCTCTTTCAACTATATATTCATAAACTATAGGACTCATATTGAATTGTAGAAATTTACGTAGGATTCGTTACGCCAAAGGTTAACACACCCTACCCATATTGAGATTCTTTCAATAATCAAACCGGATTCCTATACACATTTGTTTAACATTTATTCTGTTGTACATTGCTTGTAGTCATGGGATACGATCGCCGTTTCTTGCTAATTGCATTTCCCGCTTGCTCCAAAATTTCTTGACTACTATGCCAAACATCAAGGTATAATTGTAAATTGTCTGTCTAATTCTGGCTCGGATCAGGTAGACCGAAAACAAAAGCTGAACTGTTCTCAAATCCGAGCAATCAGCTACCTGTACGGCACAATCATTACAAACTCATGACCTACGCAATTATTGAAACCGGTGGTAAGCAACTGAGGGTAGAACCAGGGCGTTTTTATGATATCGAACTCCTGGCAGCCGAACCTGACGCAACAGTGACTATTGAAAAAGTTTTGTTGGTGCAGCACGAAGGCAATGTTACCGTCGGGCAACCGTTAATTAACGGAGCAACCGTAGAAGGAACGGTGGTGCGCCACCTACGGGGACGCAAAGTCTTGGTGTACAAGATGAAACCCAAGAAAAAGACGCGCAAAAAGCGGGGACATCGGCAAGAAATCACCAGACTGATGATTGACTCGATTAACCTCAATGGTTCCAAGTTGACAGCTCAAGCAGCGGCTACGACTGAAACTTCAGCTAGTCAAGCACCTGCTGAAACCACAGAGGAAACTGCATCAGAATAGAATGAGGGCGCGATCGCTACATCCTTAAATCTTGGGTAGATCGCGCTTGGCTCGCAATAATGAAGTAGAGATAGAAAAAATAGCGCAGAGGACACAATGGCTCATAAGAAAGGAACAGGTAGTACTCGCAACGGTCGCGACTCTAATGCTCAACGGTTAGGTGTTAAGCGTTTCGGCGGTCAAGTCGTGCGAGCAGGTAATATTTTGGTACGACAACGGGGAACGAAGTTTCACCCAGGTAACAATGTCGGCATCGGTAGCGATGATACGTTGTTTGCCCTAATTGATGGCGTGGTGACTTTTGAAAGAAAGGGTAAAAGCCGTAAAAAGGTGAGCGTATATGCTCCTGCAACTGCGGCTGAACCCGCAGCAGCTACAGCATAGATGTATTAGGGGGCGAATCGAATTCGCGTCTACACAAGCAAAGTCCGCCTCTGCGGACTAAGAGTTACTCAGGCTACTTGCTACGTGCGGTAGCCTTATTTCATAGCAGTGTATTCCAGCTCAAGTTGACTATCTGCTCGCTTGTATTTACAATGTAATTACAAAGCTAAACATACTTGTAAATTATGGGTACGGGTATTAGAACTCGCACGATCAAAACTCGCATTGTCAAAATTGGTAACTCTCAAGGCATCCGCATTCCTAAACTGCTATTAGAGCAAAGTGGTATTGATACGGAAGTGGAAATTCAAGTTCAAGACGATCTCCTGATCGTGCGTGCAGCACCGCGATCGCGCGTTGGCTGGGATAAATCATTTGCTGCAATGGCAGAACAAAAAGATGATATCTTACTCGATCGTGTCAATACAACGGAGTGGGATCGGACTGAGTGGGAATGGTAGTTAAGCGTTTTGACGTATTTCTGATTAATCTCGATCCCACAGTGGGTAGTGAAATTCAAAAAACTAGACCATGCGTCATCATCTCACCAGATGAAATGAATCAGTACATTGCCACTGTTATCGTTGCGCCAATGACGACCAAAGGTCAACCTTATCCTACAAGGATTGCATGTCAGTTTCAAGGTAAAGATGGACAGATTGTTCTAGACCAAATTCGCACTGTTGACAAAACTCGACTGGTCAAAAAGCTGGGTCAAATTCATGCCAACGAACAAAAAGCAGTTTTGGATACCCTCGCCGAAATGTTTGCAGAGTAAGAGCGAAACGCTGTTTGATTCTCCTGTACGGGTATACGTCCCTACCGACTCCTAATTTTCAAAATAAGTCTAATGACTATTAATTGCTACCAGCAACTCGCTCAAGCATTAGAAAAAGGAGCAGTCGTACTAGCAACCGCGATCGCCATTAAAGGCTCGGTTCCCAGAGAAGTAGGAGCCAAGATGATTATCTGTGCTGACGGTCGTACCTACAATACCATCGGTGGTGGTGCGGGGGAGGCAAAAGTCATTCGCCAAGCCATGACAGTACTGGAAACAGGCGAAAAGCAATTGGTAGAGATCGATCTGACTGGTGCAACACAACGGCAAACCCAAGGAATTTGCGGCGGAATCATGCAGATCTGGTTGGAAAGGTGGTCTGGTAAAGAGGCGATCGCCTTTGTCGATCGAATTCTCGATTTACTCCAGTCGGGACAGACAGCTACTCTCGTCACTCCTTTTGCCCTTGACAAATCGCCATATTTATTATTAGAAAATACTTTAATTGCCACCGAAGAATCTTTTATTGAAACTTTAGAACCGCCACCAACTTTATTAATCGTCGGGGCGGGACACGTAGGAGAACAATTAGCAAAAGTTGCTCATACAATTGGATTTCAAGTTATTATTCAAGACGATCGCCCAGAGTGGGCAAACCGAGAACGCTATCCCCAAGCAACCGCAATTTATCACCAAGCGATCGCCTCAGTTGTGACACAATTAGCAACTCATACGCAACTTTATGCAGCACTGGTAACGCGGGGTTTTCAGTACGATTTAGCAGCTTTAAAAGTCTTATTAGCTCGAAATCCTGCGTGTAAATATATCGGTACGATTGGGAGTGAAAAACGGGTACGTCAGGTGATTCAAGCGCTAGAAACAGAGGGGATTCCTTCAAATAAATTGCGATCGCTTTACGCACCAATAGGTTTAGATATTGGGGCGCTGACACCAGAAGAAATTGCCGTAAGTATCTGCGCCGAATTAATTTTAGTGCGTCGGGGTGGTACGGGTCGCCCTTTATCACAGCTAAGGATTAGCAAAGATCTGTAAATCTTACATCTTGCGACAAGCTTGGGCGAATTCTATTCGCCTGATGCTAAATTTAGCGCCTTTATTATCAGATAGTCTTACTTCGATATCAGATTAATTTTCATACGTGATTTACTGTTTCTAATCGCTTCACCTGCCTTACCAGCCTGCTGTATACTCATCTCATTTTCAGAGTTTGCAATCAGATTAGCACGAAGCGGAAAAGGGCGATCGAGTTGCATCATCAACCGTCCATCACCTTTGGATTCAAGTGATTTTAGAGTTACAGTAGCTCCATTTGGTATTCCTGGTAGAGTTAGTTTTTGTGGGTTAGCGTGCTGCTCAAACCATAAATTTAGAGTTGCTATATTATCTTTTAAATTTACTAACTCATATGTTATTGTTTGCTTTACATTCATTCCTGAAAGAGCAGGTGTAGTTGTAACGCGCCATTTTGCTCCTATTCCAATTGCTTCTTGAGGCAAAGGTGAAGACATTTGGTTGAAAGAAGTTGACATCTCCTCTGAGAACGGTTTAGAATTTGGCGCTGACTTCTGAGACGGTGCGAATTTAGCTGTTTGAATTTGTCCCCGATTATCAATGATGAAAGATCCACTCGTGCCAACCATCTTTTTCATTTGCGATCGCATCGTTTCTAACACCTGTGGTGGTAAACTAGCAGAATTCATCACATCTACATTAGAACAAGACCATTTGAAGTGAATGTTACCGTTAGGATCGACTTTTGTTACTACTGCATCCATAGCAACTGTTATTGGTGGTAAATCGACTTTCGCCATTGCTTGACCTGCCATAGATACATCTGTATCCATTTGTAGGGTCATAGTAGCTGTCTGTTTTGCCTTCGCCTGCGGACGAAAGCGTAGTTCTTGCCGTGGTTCATTTCCAGCTTCTAATAGTTCTACTTGAGGCTTTGCCGTAGCAGCTGCGATTTGAGTTTTTGCTTGTTGCTTAACTAGGGATGGTGTTTCTGCATTGACCGTCAATCCCGAAGCAGTAACCAAACAGCAAATAGAGCTGTACAATAATAGGTTTTTCATATATTTTTAGGCGATTGGTTGTTGATTGTTAGTTGTTGGAATAAGAGGAGCGCGCGATTGCTGATAGCTAATAACTGATAACTGATAACTGGTCACTACAAAAACATATGCTTCATAAAGATGTATTTCCAACAGTGAAAATACAGATTTCAATATCTGGTGTTCTCACTGAAGCAAATTTAACGCGATCGCACGGATTATCTAAATAATTACCGTTCGCATGTCTGTGGTTTTCTATTTATGAAAAAGAACTCTATTGCTTGGTTTCCCGCTACAGGTGCTTGGATGAGTGCCATTCTGCTAACACTGTTAATGGGAGTTGTCACGCTAATTATTAAACAAACTAGCATTCCCTTGATTCGATTTATTGGCGAACATTTATCTACTAAGATGAGTTGGTGTTTATCAGTTTTATCTTTGCTCGCACCAATTCTAATTATTGCCTTCATCCATCATTGGCTCCACCTCATATTAGACCGCTTTTTCCCCGATACTCAATCTGCTCCAACCGAGGAAAGTGAGAGCTTTTTTCCCGGTTTAATGAGTTGGTGGGAAGGGCTATTTGCTTGGTTAGCGATCGCAGTATCTACAATCTTGGCTATAGCAATTATTATTGCAATATGTCCCTACGATTCTTCGGAAAATTCTGTAATTAAATACTTATTAATGTTGTCTGCTTGGGACGATCCAAAACATTTATTTTCAGCACCAGTTATCGGGCGGACTATTATCGCCGCTTACCTATATTATTTTGAATATCTCGTTCGCTGTCGCGTCCAGGCTGAAGTCACTTCCAGCCGATGGTAATGTTATTGGTCTAATTTCCAATTAACTCTACCGCATCTCTGCCATCCAAATCTTGCAAAAATACCTTGACTTGTTCGTCTTTTGCCGTGGGTAGCTGTTTGCCGATAAAATCTGGATGAATTGGCAATTCTCGATGACCCCGATCTACAAGTACCGCTAACCAAATCGATTCTGGTCTACCATACTCGTTCACAGCATTGAGGGCGGCGCGGATCGTCCGCCCTTTGTAAATGACATCATCTACTAATAAGACTATTTTGCCAGTTAGATCCAGCGGAATATCACTCTTAGCTGGTGTTCGTACACCAATTTTGTCTAAATCGTCCCGATAGAAAGTAATATCTAACGCCCCCACATGGACAGAAACACCTTCTAGCATTTCAATTTGACTAGCTAAGATTTGTGCCAAAGGAACGCCTTTAGTGTGAATGCCTAAAATCACCAACTGGGAAAGGTCACGACATCTTTCTACAATTTGAGAAGCAAGGCGGTTAACTGTTCGCCGGAGTTCATCGGCTGAGAGTATCTCAACGACTTTTGGAGACATATGTGGAGACAAGGGGGACAAGGGGGACAAGGGGGACAAGGAGAAGTCACAGGTCACAAGTCACAAGTCAGAAGCCATATTTCTTTCCCTGCTCCCTACTCCCTGCTCCCTGCTCCCTGATAACTGATTATTTTGGCACTCCTGCGGTTAAGATTTCGTGTCCGGTTTCGGTGACGAGGACATCATCTTCAATCCGAATGCCGATTCCTTCCCAACGCGGATCGATCGCGGGTTGTCCTTCGGCAGGTTGAGTCTGCGGTACGATGTAAAGTCCTGGTTCTACTGTCAGTACTTGTCCTGGTTGTAAACTTTGGGGGGAGTCACCATGTTGATAAACACCGACATCGTGAACGTCCAATCCTAACCAATGTCCGGTACGGTGCATGTAGAAGGGTTTGTATTTTTCTTCTTTAATTAAATCGTCGATTTGCCCTTGCAGAATGCCGAGTTCGACTAATCCTTCGGTGAGGACGCGGACGGCAGTATCGTGAAAAGCGCTGTAGGGGTTGCCTGGTTTAACTTGGGCGATCGCTTGTTTTTGTGCTTCTAGTACAATGTCGTACAGTGCTTTCTGCTCGCCTGTCAACTTGCCATTCACGGGAAAGGTACGGGTAATATCGGCATTATAATAACCGTAGGCGCAGGCTGCATCAATTAATAGCAAGTCGCCATCTTGCATCTGGCGCGTATTTTCAATGTAGTGCAGGATGCAAGCATTGTTTCCTGAAGCCACAATTGAGGGATATGCTACCCCCGTCCCGCCCCGCAAGCGAAAGATGCGTTCCATTTCCGCTTGAATTTCATACTCGTAACGTCCTGGGCTGGCGATTTCTTGGGCGTAATTGTGTGCCTCAACAGAAATAGCAGCAGCTTGCCGCATTAATTCTAATTCTGCTTGACTTTTTACCAATCTCATGCTGTGCAAAATTACGCCAGCATCCTCAATGGCGATTGGTCCCGTACCGCGTTTGGGATAAGTTGCCATGAGACGCTGCCAGTGGTGCAGGACTTTTTCGTTAAAATTGCGATCGCGTCCCAGACGATAATAGATCTTGTCGGCTTTTTCTAGATACTGCGGCAGCTTTTCATCAAGTTCGGCAATCGGATAAGCTTCGTCTGCCCCATAGATTTCTTTTGCCCCTTCTACGCCGCAACGATAGCCCGTCCAAACTTCTTTTTCTCTTTCTTTGGGGCGGACAAATAAAATAAAGCGGTGTTCGGTATGGTGGGGTGCTAAGACAGCCACGGCTTCTGGTTCGTCAAACCCTGTCAAATAAAAGAAGTCGCTATCTTGGCGAAAATTATATTCTACATCGTTGTGCATGACTGCCATTGGCGCACTGCGAAAAATTGCCGTGCCGTTGCCAATCTTAGCCATCAACTGTTCGCGACGCTGGCTGTACTCTGCTTGCATAGCTGCTCGATCTGTAGGCTTTTATCAGTATTGTAGATGGAACGGCTAGCAGGTGCGTGGTGCGTGGTACGTGTTTTGACTTGTGTACGGGTGGGTTTAACCGCAGAACTATTTGTTGTTATACGGATCTCTTCAAAAAACCCGCCCCTACGACTTCCGACTTATCCAGCATATCCCTGAATGTTTTCTGGTTCAAACGATCGCAGTATCCGTGTTGCCTGTCGGGTGAGTTCTTCTGTACCTTCTATGACAATAAGGTATTTGCCTGCGTTCAGGCGGTTGCGGTATGGTAATGCGTCGCCACTACCTACAGATAAACCTACGCCGCCACCAACGAAATACGCGCCTAATCCGCCGGAAACTGCGCCTAAGACACCTGCGATTAGATGGTTGCCGATCGCGCCTAATGCTGGAATAATTTCAATACCAGTGAGTAAGTTGAAGAGATAGCCTGCGGCAAAGCCAAAGGGGACGAGCCATGTTACTAGTCTACTTGCTCCTTTACGGGCTTGTTCGTTGGGATTGATGAAACCGAATTCGTCTGCACTTTTGTAGCCTTGACCGAGGATGTTAATTTGCTCTTTGGGTAGTCCTTCTTTTTCAAGTGCTGTATAGGCGGCTTCTGCTTGGATGCGGTTTGGTAAGACTGCTACTAGATAATTCATGGTTCTAAAGAAAATGTCGCGCTAAGGCGCTAAGGGTTACCTGGGATTTTTGTCAGGACTAGGAAAGTTTTTTAAGAGGGAATGTGTTAGTGAAAGTCAATTACGGGTTGGAGAATTAGCATAATTGCGCCCACAATGACGAATGATAGAGTTACCCAGAAGAAAATTCTCACGTTGTTTTCCGATATTGTCTAGATATTATCTAGATGAACAAATATAAATAGATATGACATCTTTCTATAGAGCCACTTACGAAATGTATGTGTCTGACTTTAGATAGAAGCGATCGCGTAGCAATGTACTGGAAAATTCACGGAATTGGCAATAAAACACTGACTAATGACAGTTATAGAAGATAATAAAAAAGATGCGAAATTTCGCATCCTACAAGAAATTTAACTTAGCATAACTTTGAGAGATCGCTACACTAGCGCTGATTCCATTGCCCCCTTTTCGATCTATCGCCCCCCTTTGTAAGGGGGGTTGGGGGGATCTTCGTGCCGAAGTTTGAAAACAATGATAAATCTTTGGCAATCTATCGACTACTGTTAGGCGTTTGAACTTTGCGATTTTGGCTGCGTTCTAGCATTTGACGCGCATCAGGACTGGGATTATAGTTATATCCCATAGATGACGATCGCTCTGAATCGTCGATAATTTGAGGAGTCAACAACACGATGACTTCTTGACGCTGATTCTGTTTATTAGTGCTTCTAAACAATGCGCCAATAATAGGAATATCACCAAGGATAGGAACCTTGCTAACGTTGGTTCGGTCTGATTCCTGAATAATACCTGACAGGATTAAAGTTTGATTGTCTCGCAGGCGAATAAGCCCAGAAGTAAGCGATCTGTCGTTAATCAAAGCAATTTCATCGCCTTGGGGCGTTCTAGCTGTTCCTTGTACAGCTTTAACTGTAGGAGCTACAGATAAGGCAACAAAGCCGTTGTCATCAACCCGTTCGATCTTAATCCCAACAGTCAAACCCACTCGCTCTTTTTGAATCGTCGTGGTGTCTTGAGGGATAGTTGTTGTACCCCCAGTAATGGTTCTGGTGATGTTGCCTACCACTTCTTGTGTCAGGTTGACGGTAGCCTGCTGCCCCTCTTGAACGATCAAAGTAGGATCGGTTAAAACCTTAGCATTGCCACTAACAATTTGAGCTTGCAAACGAGATAGAAATTGTCTGGCAAACCCAGGCTGGAGTACTGAATCTCTTTCAGATTGAGGATTCCTCGTACCGAAATTGATGATGCCACTACCGCGATCGTTTTGTAAGAAAGTGTCACCCAGCCCAAACGAAAAGCTGGTATTAATGTCCTCAGTTGCTAAGAGGTTAATATCAGCAATCTTGACGTTAATTGCAACCTGGCGACGGCGAGAGTCGAGTTGAATCAATTGGGCGCTAGCGACCTGAACTTGCTTGGGAGAACCAATCAGTGTAACGGAGTTCGTCCGCTCGTCACCGACAACTTCTAATCCCCGTAGTAGGGGTGTAGAGTCTTGAAAATCAATCCGTTGGGTTTCAATCCGCGTCTCTGTACTCGTTTGGGTTTGTGTTGCGGGAGCTTGTCCACCACCTACAGGTACGGCTTGAACGCTAGTGATCGTGCGTTCGCGGCTGACGGCACTTTCTGCACCCATTGCGACCAAAAAGTTAAGTGCTACGCCTACCGTGACCTGATTTAGCCTGTAGCTGCGCGTTACTAGATTACGAGCATCGTTAGGCAGTCTGGGACCGACAAAAATCGTGCGTCCTTCCCGATTGGCTTGCAAGCCTGTAATCCGCAGTACGTGATTGAAAACATCCTGTACGGATTCGTCTTGAATATCGAGAGTGACTTTGGGTCCCTCGGCTCCCCCCGCTCCAGGCGCAGTCGGAGCTGGTTGACCTTGTTGCCCTTGAGGTGTAGCTGTTGTGTAAGCTAAGTTGAGACCAGCAGCACGGGCAAGTAGGGAGAGGACTTCGCGCACGGGAGCATCCCGCAAGACTAGGCGCGGAACTCGTTCTTGACTGCCAAGATCGATCAGAGCCGGAGAAGCATCGGTGTTGGAAATTGCCATATCTCCCACAGGTGGGGCAACCGCTCTAGGCAAGAATGGCGGTTGGGCTTGATTCCCGCGCATTGCTGAGGGTGGTACTGGCTTTCCGTCAACCGTAATTTCTGGATTGGGAAAAAGGGGTTTTTGAACTGTTACCGATTGCCCTGGTTTCAATGTCGTACCAGTTGTTGGAGCGGGTTTTGCTTGGGCAATCCTTCCTGGCGTAGAGCTAACGCTAAACGTTACACTTTGACCATTACGTTGCATTTGACCGTTGGGAGCATTGGTAGTACCAGTGACCATCAGCCGGATGCTACTAGAGTCGAGTCGGGTAACAATTACTGAATCAATACCTGGTGCTGGTTTGGCTTGACGAAAATCTTTTCCTGCGGGTAAGTTCAACTGAGCGTTACTAATATCTGCAACTAGAGTATTACCCTGCTGGCTGGTTAAGACTTGGGGGCGAGCCGCCGTGGAAGTCTCCAAAACCACATTTAAGCCGTTATTTGTTGGATCTAGCTTGACTGCTGTTACCTTTGCAGGTTTTGCCCATACTGGCGGCGCTGCGACGAGTGCGACTGCTACCCCGATAAATAGTATGTTACTACCTTGAAGCTGTTTCACAGTTCTGTTTCTACTTTGAGTAAAGTTTAGGTATTCTACGCGCATTGCAGGCGATCGCCTTAAATTTGAAAGCTAGTAAACGCAAATTCGCCTGACAGTTTACAGAAATAGAATGAGTTATAACAGTTATCAGTTATCAGTTATCGGTTTCATTCCTTGGATGAAAAAACTATTTTTTAAGAACTGGAAAGCGCTTTTGTAGGATAAATTCCTCACTATGCACTTGATAACTGTTTGCTGAATTAAGGAGATAATTTCACCTGAAAAACTCCACAAGCAAGCTAACTTTATTTCGGCATTTTTCCCAAGCGAAATTTTACTTATAAATCTTTGACTTCATTTTGGCATTATCTCTAATCTCAGTAAATGTACGGTAATTTTGTTACATAATGATATCTCCAAAATTAGATAATTAGATTGCGATCGCAACCCCATATCTTATATCTAATTCCAAATAGCGATCGCAATACCCGTACGGGACAGATTTAGTAAAGTTCTCGAATTTATCCCGAGATTTCACTGGAAAACCAGCCCCTATCGAAAATTCAAAATTATGAAATCTACAAATTCCGACAACTTGAATACAATATCTATAAGGGCGGGTCGATCAATTTTTTCAGTTAGGTACAGAGATTATTGATAAATCCGCCCATAAGAACTGACCGATCTTTAATTCCGAATTCCGAATTCCGAATTTATTTCTTCTCTTCCGCTTTCTTAGCCGCTGCCGCTGCCGCTGCTGCTGCTTCCTCTGGAGATACGGGAATCAGTGCCTGTAATTTAAAGGAAGTATCGATATTTGGCGCACCACTAGCACGTTTTCCATCCTTATCGGTAGCAGCTACCATTGTTGATTGATAGTCTCTCACGATTAATAATGGTTGCAATCGTTCAATACTTCGGAAAATTTCTTGAGTTTGGTCAAATGTTCCAGAGATATTAATATCAACTATTCGACGTTTGAGTTTGCCGTTGACATCAGAGCCAAGCGAACCATCAGCGATCGTTTCGGCTGATTGATTGGCGGGAGTAAATTTTTTCAATTTAGCAGTAGCGTTTTGCTTGCCATTAACCGACTGTACGAGTCGATTGAGATCGATAAGCAAAGTATCGAGCGTACTTTCGTTGGCAAATAAAGTCAAAATATCTGCTTTTTGCTGTTTTGCTTTCGCTAATTCCGTTTCTACTTGCTGCTTCTGCGCCATGCTAGCGGATTTTTGCTGCACCAAGTTTTGTTTTTCATTTTGTTTTGCTGTTAGCTCGTCATGCTTTTGCATTGCTGGCGTGACGAACGAAGTAAACAAGTACCCCCCTAAACCAAGACCAACAACTGCTAGCAGCGCTCCGCTAATCGTTGGAGTTAGAGTCACGCCAAAAACAGTAGGATAGGACGGTGCAGCCTCAAGATCTTCTTCTACAGAAATAAATTCTTCACTAATAGTCATGGTTGAATGACTCCTTTTTGTTGCAGGGTGCGAATCCGAGTCACCAGTCCTAACGTCCCTTTACGCTCTAACTCTTGGAGCAGATCGGCGGCTGGGACATTACTTAAGTTAGATTGAATTGTATATCTCACAAGTGACGGTGGTTTTACGGCTGATTTTTCATTCGATACCGCAGCCTCGGCTAGTTCTGCTGAAATAATGCGAGTGTCAGGCGCTTGGAAGAACGCTGACTGTTTCAGAGTTAATAGGAAATCGTTAACATCGCTAAACGATCGCGCCTTGCCACTAATTTCAATCCCACCAGCTGGGTTCGCAGCTGGTGGTGGAGCCGCATTACCCGCTGCCGCAGGCGGTTGTGGTGCGCCAGAGGAGGCGATCGCCGGAATTTGCTTGATCGATTCGATTTGTACCGTTCTAGGAATGCGATCGCGCAAGTCTTGTAACATTGCCGACCAAGGGCGAATTTGGTTGAAAACAGTAGCTAATGCTTTCGTATCCGTTTGCAATGTGCTAGTTTCAGCCTGAATTTTTTTCAATGCTTCTTCTTGCAAGCCCAAGCGGTTTAACTCTGCGTCTAACGCAGCTAGTTTGTTTTCCATCTGGGTGTTTTGTGTTTGTAACAATAACCACCAAGCTCCAACCACCACTGGAATCACCGCCGCTACAGCCGCTCCGACAAATAGAGGTGTTTGACCGACCGCTGACATCCGCGGTTTGCTTCCACCAGTTGCAAACCCTGACTTCTGGGGAGCGCGGTCTTTTAGAAAATTTACATCTAAACTATACATTGCCCCATGCACCTCTGATTCCTAAACCGATCGCCGTTCCCAATCCCGGTCTTTGCATTGGAGTAATTTTCTCCTCGTCTACATCTAAAGACAGTGCTGCCACTGGATCGATTGGCGCTGTGGGAATGTTTAACTTTTGTTGGAAAAATTCACTCAAGTTGCCCAAACCACCACCAGGTCCGCACAAAAGAACCTGTACCATTTCCAAATTCTCACTTTGACTGAGGTAAAAATCAATCGAGCGACGCAATTCGTCTGCTAATTCGGCTAAAACCCGCATCACTGCCAAAGTGCCAGAATCTACATCTGGCATGTCTTCTGGTTCATCATCATCTCCACTAGTCAGTGGCAGATTGAATGACTCCAACATTTGAGTATCCCTAGATGCAGGTAAATTCATCGATCGCAGTAGAGCGCTCTGCATTTGATACGTCCCAATGGGAATAGTACGGGAAAATTGCGGCACTCCATCAACAATAATGGCAATTTCTGTATTATCAAATTGAACATCGACGAGCGCTACGCCTTCGTTCGTGCTGTACGTCCGTAATTGCTCCCGAATCGTGCGAATCAAGGCAAAACTGTTAATTTCTATGACATTAACTTTTAACCCCGCATGTTGGAAGGTATCCATATAGGTATCTGTAACTTGCTTGCGAGTCGCCACCAGCAATACTTGTACCTTCTCAATTCCATCTTCATCGACGAAGTAGCCTAGCTTTTGATAGTCAACATCAGCTTCTTCGCGCGGGTAGGGTAAGTACAAACCAGCTTCGTGATTCAGTACCATTTCCCTCAGTTCTTGGTCATTTAGCTCTGCTGGTAAAGGAATTAGCCGCACGATCGACTCTCGCCCAGGCACGGCTGTCGCTACCCATTGGGCTTTGATCTTAGTGTCAGTTAGTGCCTTTTGAATTAATTCTGCCAGGGCTGGAGGGTCAGCAATTTGACCATCTTGAAACAGCCCTTCTGGAACCGGGGTGGAGGAAAAAGCTGTCAGTTTGTAACCCTGTCGCTGCTTTTTCAGTTGAGCTATATTAATTCGTTCAGGAGCTAGTTCAATGCCAACTCCACATCCACGCTTTGTCAGTAAACTTTTGAGACGGTCAATCACTGTTTTACTACTTGTCTATGAAGTAAAGAATTAGTCTAGCTGAAAGACTTGATACTCATTACAGCTACTCAATTTAACCTAGAATCACCAAGCTTGTTCAATGAATACATACGATCTTAAAAATGTCAATGACCAAAAGACTTGTAAATAGATTACAACCATCGAAGTTAATAATTCTTACCTTATTAGGTTTTGTTCTGAGTTGGGTAGTCAGTTGCGGTAGTGGGAACGTCGCTACTCAAACATCTCAATCTAACTCTAACAGCCAAGAAATTGAGTTTTGGACGATGCAGTTGCAACCGGAATTCACTGATTTTTTCAACCAGAAGATTCAAGCTTTTGAAAAAGAAAATCCTGAGATGAAAGTCAACTGGGTAGACGTGCCTTGGTCGGCAATGGAGAGCAAAATCTTAACATCGGTCGCAGCAAAAACAGCTCCAGATGTCGTTAACTTAAATCCAGATTTTGCCTCTGTGTTAGCTGGTCGCAATGCTTGGCTGACATTGGATAATAAAATTTTGCCCGAGGTACGTTCCACTTATTTACCTAACATTTGGCAAGCAAGTACGCTTGACGGCAAAAGTTTCGGCATTCCCTGGTATCTCACCACGCGAGTTACGATTTATAACAGCGATTTACTCAAACAAGCAGGTGTTGCCAAGCCGCCAGCAACTTACGCAGAACTGGCACAGGTCGCTAAGCAAGTCAAAGAAAAAACTGGTAAGTACGCCTTTTTTGCCACTTTTGTCCCAGAAGACTCATCGGAAGTGCTGCAATCTTTCGTTCAAATGGGGGTAACTTTGGTAGATGACCAAGGTAAAGCAGCATTTAATACAGCCGCGGGCAAAGCTGCTTTTCAGTACTGGGTAAATTTGTATAAACAGGAACTCTTACCCCAAGAATCCTTAACCCAAGGACATCGCCACGGAATTGAGATGTATCAAGCAGGAGAAACAGCTTTATTGGGGACGGGAGCAGAATTTCTCAAAACAATTTCGACCAATGCCCCAGAAATTGCGAAAGTTTCTGCTGTTGCACCAGAAATTACCGGAACCACAGGTAAAAAGAATGTTGCCGTCATGAATCTCGTGATTCCCAAAGATAGCGATCGCCCCGACGCAGCAATAAAGTTTGCTTTATTTGTGACCAACAGCGATAATCAACTCGCCTTTGCCAAAGCCGCCAACGTCCTCCCTTCAACAATTCCCGCCTTAGCTGATAGCTATTTCAAATCCGTGCCTACAGGTGATAAATCTGAAATGGATCGGGCGCGGGTAGTTAGCGCTAGCCAGTTAAAACAAGCAGAAGTGCTAATTCCCGCAATGGAGAATATCAACGTCCTCAAACGCGCCATTTACGAAAACCTCCAAGCCGCCATGCTGGGAGAAAAAACAGTCGATGTGGCGATCGCAGATGCTGCGAAAGAGTGGGATGTTAAGGCTGGAAAATAACAGTTCCTATGTAGGGGCGCGCAGCTGTGCGCCCCTACCCTGCGGTGTGTAGAAAATAACCAACCAAATACAACGAACCGCATAGAATCATTAAATTTGATGATTTTGTCGCCGCTTCTAATGCAGCGAAGAGATCTGGATAAGTGTGACACGTAGCTAGTTGGGGACAAACTTCACGGGCTAGCTTTGCTAGTATCTCAGGATCGGCAGTACTATGGTCTGGAACAGGGGCGAGATGTAACTCATCCTTGGGGCGCAATAAGGCGCGAAAAATGTCTCCATGGTCTTTAGTGGATAGCATCCCCATCACCCAACCAATAGGTTGTTCTAGCGTATCGACATATTGACGTAAAGCTTCCGCCGCTGCTGGATTGTGCGCCCCATCAATCAGGAGTTTACGTCCTTGCCAAGTCGTCCATTGCAACCGCCCCAACCATTTTGCTTTTCCCATCCCATTTGCGATCGCCTCATCCGAAATTTCCCATCCCTGTTGCTGCAATATTTGTAAAGCGGCAATTGCCAAGGCTGAATTCATCAGCTGGATGTCTCCGAGTAGAGGTAAGGGGTATTTGAGGGAGCAGGGAGTAGGGAGTAGGGAGCAGGGAGTAGAGGAATTTTGACTTTTGCCTTTTGACTTTTGACTTTGAAATTCTGCCCATCCAGGCTCAGTCTGACGTGATGGCAGGGGAAAGACAGCGGGACATCCAAGTTCTGCGATACGCGATCGCACGACGGTTTCAGCTTCTAGTGGTAATTGTCCGATGACTGCGGGACAGTTGGGTTTGAGAATTCCTGCTTTTTCTCGGGCAATATCTGCTACGGTTGGTCCTAGCTGCTGCCAGTGTTCTCGACTGATGGAAGTAATCACCGTCACTAAGGGGCGATCGCAAACGTTGGTAGCATCTAATCTTCCTCCTAACCCAACTTCTATGACTGCGATATCTACCTGAGCTTGGGCAAAGTATAACCAAGCCGCAGCAGTAATAATTTCAAATTGAGTTGGGGTTTCCTCGTCTGGCGGAATTGCTTGCTGTACTTGTAGCAATGTCTGCTGTAGCGTTTCTGGGGCGATCGGTTGTTCGTCTAAGCAAATGCGTTCCGTCCAATCTACCAAATGAGGAGAAGTATAGCGCCCAACTCGGTAACCTGCTTCTTTAAGTACGGTAGACAGGTAAGCGCAGACAGATCCTTTGCCGTTCGTTCCTGCTACGTGAATGACTGGAACTTGCTGCTGAGGATTACCCAAATTAGCCAGCAGTCGTTGAATTCGTTTTAAACCGAGATGTACGCCGAAGCGCTGATATGGTTTCAGGATAGAGTCAATGTTTTTGTCGGTCATTAGTCATTAGTCATTGGTCATTGGTCATTGGTTAATTGCAGCCATTCTCCTCCCTCCTCACTCCTCACTCCTCACTCCTCACTCCTCACTCCTCATGCATCCTCTTTTTGACAGATGAAGCTTCCATTTGGATGAGTAAGGTGGTTATTAGTTACGATTTTGAATTTCGGAGGGTAAATCTATGACTGCGACTGGAAGTGAAAGAGCAATGAGCAATTTAGAATACGATTTGCTCACAGCGTTACACCATAAGGCTGAAGCTGTCAAAGCATATGAAACATACATTAATGACGCTCAGTCAATGGATTCTCAACCTTGTGTAGAGTTGTTCCAAAAATTACGCGAACAAGATAGACAGCAGGCGCAAGAGATCCGGCAACATTTACAAGAAGTCATGCAAAAAGGCAAGATGTAGAATAGTCATTTGTCATGCGTCATTAGCAAATAACAAATGACGCTATCAGTTGCTTAATGCCTCAGATAGATAATCAGCAGCAGCTTCGACTATGGCGATCGCAGTTTCGTAATCTAAACGGGTTGGTCCTAAGACTCCCACGCTGCCAACGGGAACTGTACCGCGACGATAGGTGGATGAAATTAGGGTACAACCACGAATAGGTTCGAGTGTATTTTCCGAGCCGATGCGAATTGTAACTCGCCGCCTGGAGTTAGAATCTAATTCCGGTTCTTCAAAAATAAAAGGTAGTAGCTGCTGTTGTTCTTCTTCTAATAAATGTAAAATTGTTTGGACTTGCTGTAATTCTGCAAACTCAGGTTGACGCAAAACTTCAGACACTCCTCGAATTGCAATTTGAGTGCTAGTTGGGAGCGGCTGAGTCCGCCGACAAATATCTGCAAATACAGTTTTCAAGCGATCGCCATATTGTTGAAATTCGCAGTCTAATTGATTCCAATCAAGCGATGCTAATTCACATAGCGATCGCCCGCGCAGTTGGCTATTTAGGAAGTTGGAGAGTATTTGTAGCTCTCTTTCTATAACTTCTGGATCTGATTCTAAGAGTGTATCCGCTTCTGAAGTCGGCAAATCTAACAATACTGACTGGGTTTCATAAGTATCTGTTACCACAATCAACATTATCCGCCCTGACTCGATTTGAATGAGTTGAATGTGGCGCAGCCGTGCCATGTTAGCGCTGGGCATGGTAATTAAAGTAATGCAACCACTCACCTTGGCTAAAATCTGTGCTGCGCCTCTTAATAAAGCTTCCAAGCTCCAATCTTCCCACTTTAATTGCTCTTGAAGTAGCTGTTCTACCTGTCGTCCCCACACATCGGAAGGAGTTATGAGGCGATCGACGTAAATTCGATAGCCGGAGTCAGATGGAATTCTTCCCGCCGAGGTGTGAGGTTGGTAAAGTAAACCAGCTTTTTCTAGCACTCCCATCGCGTTACGAATGGTTGCAGAACTCACGCCGAGATTATATTCTTCCAATAAAGCTTTTGAACCCACTGGTTCGGCAGTGGCGATGTAGTGTCGTACTGTTGCCCAAAGTATATGCTGTTGGCGATCGTTTAGCTGCACTTGCATAGGTAAAACGAGACTAGTGAGATGAGAAGCGAGTTTAAAAAATGTAAATGTAATCTGTAGATTTTTTTAATTTTTAGTTATTCAAGATAGCAAAAAAGATAGACCGTTTTAAATAAATACAAAGTTATATTTCGATTGTGCCTCAACTCCTACACGGTTTTAGCTATTTCTCAGGAAAGATACCCTGAGTCTACATAAAACTTACCGTCTGTCAATATATACATGTTAAATCTTATGACCTACATCCGGCAGAGTTAAAACCTCTACCTAGACAAATTCTACCGGAGCGATCCTCTATGTAGCTTTGGCAACCCTAAATCTAATATAGACTGTACTTTTGCTTAAAATTAAAAATTGTTTGGTAGCAATTATTACTGAACGTTGTTGGGGATGGGGAACGGGGAATAGTGAGTAGTGAAGGGTTGTTGGTTAACAGTAAACGCGTTCTGCTTCACGGCGTGAAGACAGTTGTTGGTTAACTGATAACTGTCCTAGTATCTAGGAACAGATGGATCGATCGCAGCGGAGTAAGCATCAATTCCCCCTGCTAAATTTCTAAGATTTGTAAAACCTTGACGGCTCAACCACTGGCACATCTGAGCCGAACGAATACCGTGGTGGCACATGACTATGGTTTCTGCTTGAGGATCGAAGCGTGCGGGGATAGAATCAGCCCAATCAGCAAATTGGCTCAAGGGTAGAACTTCAAACCCGTCAATATAAGCGATCGCGACTTCATCCGGTTCGCGCACGTCGATCAATTGCAGTTGCTCTCTAGCATCAGAACTTAACATCTGAGCCAGTTCTTCTACACTAATTTGGCTAAAAGGATTCATAATGAGGGGCTGTGGGTTAGGGACAGATATCAGTTGTCAGTTTACAGACGTTACATGTAACGTCTGTACAAACTTGTGAATTACCACATTGACTTACAAATGACCGATGACGATTAGCCAGACATTTGTAAATTATCATGAAGCGAAGCTTATTTTTTTCTGCCATAGCAGCTGGTGTGGTAGTACTGCTATCGATCGGGATTGGCTGTTTTTATTGGATTAATAGCCAAAGTCCTCTCAGCTTACTACGAGGTGGTCCGACAAATACACCAGCAGCAGCGATATTTGTGCCTAAGCAAGCACCTGCAATGGTATCTTTGCTCGTCAATCCAGAAAAACTAGAGTCTTTGCGGCAATTGGCAGCGCGTCCGAGCGATCGCAGGCAGTCTCGTCAGGAATTAGAACGCTTTAAATCTAGTTTACTAGCTAGTAGTAGTCTCGACTATCGCCAAGACATTCAACCTTGGTTGGGGGAAGAAGTTACTTTGGCTTTGACGAGTCCAGATATCGATCGCGATGCGACAAATGGCAATCAGCCAGGATATTTAATGGTATTAACTAGCAGAAATCCGCCTAAAAGTAGAGAATTTTTACAATTATTATTTTCCCAACGGGCGATCGCGGGTAGAGATTTAGTTTCAGAAACTTATCAAGGCGTTAATATTCTATCCGATCGCGATCGGGTAAATGTAGGGGCGCACAGCCGTGCGCCCCTACAAGAACGAATCTCTCTTGTCGGCGCAGCAGTGGGCGATCGCTTTATTTTATTTGCCAACCATCCTAAAGTATTGCGAGAAGCAATTAATAACGTCCAAGCACCCGATCTGAGTTTGAATGATTCTGCTCAATATCAACACGCATTAAGTTTATTACCTACTGAGCGAATTGGTATAATCTTTCTCAATTTGCCTCAAGTGACAACTTGGTTGGGGAAAGAATTGCCAGATCGAATTTATGACAGTCAAATTATTGCCTTAAAATTGAATCCACAAGGAATTGTCGCAGAAACCTCAATAACTGCTACTCAGACAGAACTCGCTCCTGCTGGCAAGATGCTATCTGAACCCGTGCAAGCATTACAATATTTACCTACAACAATCGATTTAGCGATCGCGGGTTTAGATTTGAGCCATTTACAAAATACTAATTTAAATCAGTTATGGAGACAAATTACAACTGTCCTATCTGGTTCTAGTAATGATGCGATTTCGCGCTTAATAACTCAACCTTTAGCTAAATTACAAGATAGCTGGGGTATAAATATCTCGCAAGATATTTTTAGCTGGGTGCAAGGAGAATATGCTTTAGGAATGCTGCCCCAAAAAGATGCTAGTACGAGTGCTGATTGGATTTTTGTTGCCGAGAAGTCTGAAGGGACAGATTTAGCGATCGAGCGCTTCAATACAATTGCTGAAAATCGAGGTTTAAGCATTACACCTTTATTTTCTGGAGATCAAAAAATTTATGCTTGGACGCAGGTAAATACAGTTCCATCTAGTCCATCCGAGCTAGGCGATCGCTCGTTACTTACTCTTAAAGCTAAAGTCCAAGGTGTTTATACTACCATAGATAAATACGAAATTTTCACGTCTTCAGTTGCAGCAATGGATGCAGCTCTAAACGCAGCAAAAACAAGTTCTTTACTGAAGAGTTCTCAGTTCCAATCTGCCATTAAAGCTATTCCTCAGCCAAATCAAGGTTATCTATATTTGGATTTACCTAAAAGTCGAGCAATTTTAGAACGTCAATTACCTTTAGTTAAACTATTAGAAGTGGCAGCAAAACCATTTTTTGACAAAACACAATCGATTACTGTAAGTAGTTATGGCGATCGCACTGATGTGCTTCAGGGTAGTATTGTTTTGCACTTAGGCTCGAATTAATGTCTTATTTTGTTTGCAGCAAGGAATTACTGAGGCAAAAGAACTATGCAGACACTTCCTACTTGGTACTATAATGACTTACAGCAAGTTGGCGTTGATTTTGAAGATCCCGCAGATGATTTTGAAACGCACGTTCGGGAAGAATACAGCACTTTTGCTTGGATTATAGAAGGAATGCTGAATCGGGTTAGATTGGAATTTGAATCAAACTATCTTTCACCAACTATGGCTGAATATATCTGTCGAAAAAGATGAAAGTGCAAAATGCGATCGCGATTTAACTTTTTGCTTCTTTGGTATCAAATTTAACTTGACGATAGAGTACAGTTACGGGTAAAGATAACCCCACACTTGCCAAAGTTATCGTATCTTCTGTCGTATAAGGATACAGTACCCACAAACCTTGTTCGTTGCAACGAAAACAATCTACACCGATTTGTTCGGAATCAATTAAAACGTATTCTTGCAAAGTTTCTAACTGACGATATCGAGCAAACTTACCACCGCGATCGTATGCTTCTGTAGAAGGGGAAAGCACTTCAACAATTAGGCAAGGATGTTGAACGATTGAATTAGATTCCCGATCTCTCGGATCGCAAGTAACAACAACATCTGGATAACAATAACTATTAGCACTAGCAACTTGTACTTTCACATCTGAAATGTAAACTTCACAACCACTTTGAACCAGATGACTATCTAAAGCAGTGACTAAGTTTAAAGCAATGCGATTATGGGGTTTTGTTTCTCCAGTCATGGCAACAACTTCGCCGTCGATATACTCGTGGCGCAGTTGTTGCATAGGTTCCCATTCTAAATACTCTTGCGACGACATCCATTGTAATTGTGGACTAGCAATCATAAGCTTTACTCCGCTAATCAGCGATTGGTTATCAGTTACCATTCACTCATGACAAATGACAAATGACAAATGACAACCCCATCACCCCTTTCCACTACCAAAATGTTGCTTTACGACATCTAATCGCGAACAGTTCCAGTAATCGATGTGGGAATCAATTAATCCTTGGGGATTGAGGTGTAACTCACTCCAGCCAGGAATAGCAATGCGGGGTTTCCAGGGGAGGGGAGTATTCCAACTCAACGTCCATTCTGTCTTAATGGTGTCCCCTTCCTGGCGAATGTCATGTAAATCCATCTTGACAGCAATAAACCAGGTATTGATGAAATTAATCATTTGTTTGTATCGCTCGACACCACGAAAACGGTTGAGGGGATCTTGGAAAAAGACATCTGAAGCATAGATGCTGTATGTCTGGTTATCTGGGAATCTTTGGTAGTCTTGCCGGAGGATTTGAATAATGTCCATTATGGTTCTACTTCCAACCACAACCTTTCTAACTGATATTTCCATGCTGCCATGACTTGCTCCCGCGACTCCGCTCCTTGTTGTAAGTCGCCTAGTAATCCCTCGTCGTACATTCTGCTCAGATTTTGCAGGGTAGCTTCTAGAGATTGTCCTTGCTGCTTTTGCGCTGTAACGATTTGCCGTAGTTTCGTTTCTACTAATTGGTTAAATGCATTTGTTAACCCCGCTTGATTTAAGGAAATTAAGCGTGCGATCGCATCAGTAAAATCTGTCGTACTCAAACTTTCACGACTGTGCTGAAAGACTCCCCACACGACTCCTTGATGTAAGGCATAGCGCACTTCCTGAGTGTCGTCAAAGTTAGCTTCGAGTAACTGTTCCAAAAACGGTTGAGCTGCCTGCGCCGATACAATTGGTAATAATACTCGCAGCCAAGAGCGATCGTCTGACAGCAGTACTAACAGGCGAAATTCCGGTGTTTCGATTTGCCAGGAACCAGGAGCGATCGCTTGTACGGGTGCAGAATGAAATAAATCTGTTAGGGTGTTGGCAATTTCTTCTGGTGTCATGTATTGCTAATACTATCGTTCTTATACGAGTAGTTTAGCTAATCAGTTGTCAGTTATCAGGGAGCAGGGAGCAGGGAGCAGTTAATTATCGACTTACGACCAGCTATACAGCCTGGATCTGTGATGGTGATTTTTGAGCGATGCCAGCACGTTGACTCAGTTCTTCAGTCACAAAGCTAGGAACTTTTACTGTTGCTTGTAAAGCCATGCAGCAGTCTCGTACAGATAATAAAAATCTCTTCATCGCCACGCAATCGGGAACGGTGTCTACTCGCGCCAAAAACTTGCGCCAGTTGTTTTCATTGTCGCAGCATAATTCTACTAGATATTGGCTAGCTAGATATTCCGCTAACAGATCGTGAGTAAAGCGCACTTTATCTTGTGCCTTACCGATCGCTTGCAGCAAACCGAGATTCTGTTCTAAATGTTCTAGGTAAATTTTAGCTGTATCGTATCCTGCGATCGCCCCAATCTCACTGAGTAATTGTTCGCGTTTGACTGCGGCTGGCTGAAATGTCTGCTTGATACATTCCCAGGCGATTGCTTTGGCATATTTTTGCACGCTGTCTGCTTCTAACAACGGCACATCACTAGGTTTGCTTGCAGAATTAGATTGAGCCAGTGCCTGCTGTTGTGTCTGAGGATCGAGCGTTTGGGTAGCAAACCAAGCATTCAGCACTCTGGGATGATAGTGGAAAAAACCAACTAAAACTAACCAGTTAATTGGCAATTTCATTCTGCCGGAAAAACCAGGTAAAGCAATGCTAGAGTATCGTTGTAATGCATTGTTAATACCTAAAATCCACAGCGGACGCTGCCAGAGGAGTAGCGACCAAAATGATGTCAGCGTAGCGATATATACTACACCAATTGGTAGCCATCGATACTGTGAGGGCAACTTCAGTACGTTATCGCTCCAATTAGGGTATCGATGCGATTTGAGTATTTGCGATGACTGACGTAAGAGCGCTACCTCTGCTTCTGGAAATAACTCTTGACTGGTTTCAATAATTTTCAGCGCCGTTTCCAATTCTCGAATGTCTCGTTCTAATTGGAGATGGGAAAGCGTTGCGGCTCTTTGCTGCCATCCAGTCGCAATTTTAGCCCAAGCATAGATAGCGTTCGATCGCACCGTGCGATCGGGATCGCGGAGCGTCTGGCTCAGTGCGGGAACGGCACTTTCTGCTGCTGCTCCCATGCTACCAATTGCAGATACGACCATCGATCGCACCGATCTATCTTCATCTTGTAGTGCGACTGTGAGCGCGGGGACGGCACTTTCTGCTGCTACTCCCATACTACCAAGCGCGTATGCTGCACTAGAACGTACTACGGGACTTTTATCTGCTAAAGCTGTAACGCTCAAAGCCGGAATTGCCGAGTGCGCCGCTGCTCCCAGACTTCCCAAAGCGGCAACCGCATTAATTCTAATGCTTTCGTCCTTTTGCTGTAATTCTTGACTCAATGCTTTTACTGCGCGATCGCCACACTTTTTCAGCGCTGCTACAGTGAATATCCATTCGTTAGTGTTGCCCAGCTTGGTTATATAAGAATTAATTTCCCGCTCGGAACATGCTTCTGCTCTTACTATATCGATTGAAAGGAGATTGAAATAGAAGCAAAAACTAGATATAGGTAACCACAGAATTATTAATTGCAACTTGCGGCTTTTTTTCATACATTATTTTGGTAAATCTGCTAGCACTCAACCTATAAATTGCCGATTGGCTGTTGGTTGTTGAGCTAGCTTTTACTAGTAGTGCGCGCATCAAGACTGTCACGTTTTTTCTCTGACAACTGCATATTATACAAACGATCTTGATAGCGTTGTAAATTATTATACAGCCAATTCACTTCTAGTAAAGACTTTTTTAATGGAAGAACTTCTCTGAACGCAACACTCATCAAAAAGAGGCTAGAGGCAAGTTTCCAATCAAATTGCAAATTTTGAGCAGCTATAAATGCTACACTTTCCCCTATACGGACAGAGAAGATTTGAGGGCTAGCCGCAATTATCTGGAGTATAAAACCTATCAATCGCTCTTGAGTTCTGTGGTTTTCGCTCCTTTCAACTTCTGATTTTCTTGAGAAGAATTTAAGGTTTTTTTAGCTAAGATGCGAATTTGTGGTTTCAGAGCATCTGGAGCCGCTTCTTCTGCTTGCTCAAATAACTGAGCCGCACCTTGACTATCTTTATGAATTTGACGCAGCACAGCTTTGCGTACTAAAGCTTTAAGGTTATTGTTTTGTCTTGCCAAAATTTGGTCGTAAGTTTTTTCCGCACCAGCAGCATTACCTGTTAGCTCGTATTGCTCTGCTAAACGCAAACGCAAATCTATATTATCGGGATTGTTTTGTACTAGTTGTTCTAACGAAGCGATCGCTTTATCTAGTTTTCCAGCTTGTTGTAAAGCTTCAACATCGTACAATGCTTCACCCGTGCGAATCTGTGAAGTAGACCGTTGGTAACCGAGTAGGGACAATACAGCTATTCCAACAAAACCAATGCCGAGGAACCACCCGAGTTTCGACCCCATTTTCTCTCTAACAAAGGAGTGGCGATCGCTTTGAGTACTCGGTTTGCGGTTAGAATCGAATAAAGATTGCATCACTCCGTTAGGGTTCTTCGAGCGAGCGTTGGCATCGCCGGGGATAAGGCGATGAATTAATCCCAAAAGCTGACTATCTGCACTGGAGCTATGTATTTTGTTTAGATCCCATACTAACCAAAGAAAAGCGATGGCTGTTCCTTTGGGTTTGAGAGTGACGATGTTGTTTTCTCGGACTAGAGGTATAGAGGAGTGAAAAATCTCGTAGCGAGCTTTGACGGTATTGAGATGAGCGATCAAAGGTTCTAATTTATTTTTTATGACTTTTTGAGTTGCTGCATTAGATTCTAATAGATCGTACTTAGTTAGCACTATAGCTAATGGATAATTTAATCCATTGAGATAAACCAAGCTCGTCA
>NZ_JBOFLP010000217.1:0-4337 GCF_051657925.1 Chroococcidiopsis sp. | reverse complement strand
CTGATTTGTTTACTTCTCCCACTTCAGAAGAGATAGCAGTAACAAACATTGATTCTTTTCTCATGCTGGAAGAATCAACAGATGAGATACCTACAGAAGATACAGCATCGATCGCACAATGGGAAGCTAGTAGCGAAACTCCAGAACTAGGCTTCGACTCTGCCACAATAGAGTTAGACAACACTCTCAACTTAGAATTAGAGTCCGATCGCGATCTACTCACCAACGAATCACTAACAACAACAGACGATTTCAGTAGTACCGAGCTGATGACAGGGTGGGATACTAGCAGTGAAGCCCTAGAAATGGGGGTTGATTCCACTATTATCGAGTTGAGCGACAGTATCAGTGTTGACGCATCTAACTCAGAGCTATTCACACAATCAGCATCAATCCCTGTTGATGACGAAAGTGCCACTCCTGGTAAGACATTCGATGTCGGGGAAGATGAAGAAAATATCCCTCCTAGTACAACATGGAATGTTGAGGAAGATGAAATAGGTATAGATTTTGATACCCATCAAATTGAAAGCGCAGATCTTCCCAGCTTTGAACTCGAACTAAGTTTGGAGTTAGGCGATAACTTCAGCTTAGTAACCGAAGCTTCCACAGAAGATGCAGAATCGCTCGCGCAATCGGATACTGACAGCGAAACCCTAGAGATTGGCTTTAACTCTGCCACGGTAGAATTAAATGATTCCTTCAATTTAGAATTAGAGCCTAGCAGCGATTTACTCACTGACGCATCACTGACAGCGACGGACGATTTCAGCAGTACCGAACTGATGACAGGGTGGAACGCTAGCAGCGAAATAGACACATCTTTTGATGACGAGAGTTCTATTACGAGCGTCGCCTGGGGTGCTGGGGAAGCAGAACTCAGTTTGGGTGGGATCTCCAGCCAAACTGAGAACGAAGATCTTCCCAGCTTTGAACTCGAACCGAGTTTGGAGTTGGGCGATAACTTCGATTTCATGACTGAAATTGCTGAAAGTGATGCCGAGTTATTTTCTACCTCCACTGCGGCTATCATCGATGAGAATATTACAGAGCTGATGTCTGTGGTGGAATCAATCTACCAAGATACAACTGACAATGAGGTCTTGCTAGGAGAAGCCCAAGCAGATTTTCTAGCTGACTCGCAGTTGGTGGAAACAGATGACGATTTTCCCGAACTAAATGCTTTATTGCAAGAGGAAGAATCAGTCACAAATGCGATCGCCACGGCAGAAGCTTTATTAGATTTAAGCTCATCTCCAATCGTACCTGCGATCGAGACACCTACTACAACCGCTAGCAGTGAGGATGACTTTGGCGATTTGGAACAGCTATTGCAGGAAACTCCTAAAGTCGCGGCAGCTACTACCACAACTCCAAGTGGTGGTGACTTTGGCGATTTGGAACAGCTATTACAGAAGACTCCGGCAAAAACTACCAATGTAGTTGCACCTCAACCAGCCCCAGCAGCACCTCAACCAGCAACTGCGCCTAGCCCTCGCCGTCCCGCCTTCGAGCAGATGATGCGCGTGCCAGTCAAGCAACTAGACAGTATTGGTAATATGGTTGGGGAGCTAGTTGTATACCGGAATAGCTTAGAGCAAGATCAAGAAAGGCTACGACAGTTCCTCGACAACTTGCTACACCAAGTCCAGCAGTTGGGTGATGTGGGTACGAGGATGCAGGAACTATACGAGCGATCGCTCTTAGAAGCATCCTTACTCAATAGTCGTCAGGGAGGAAAACTAATTTCAGTTCCAGATGGCAATTCTTCCTCAGTAGAGGAACGGCACGCCACTGGAGTCAACTTTGACGCACTAGAAATGGATCGCTTTACAGGCTTCCATACCTTAGCGCAGGAAATGATCGAGTTGATCGTCAGGGTACGCGAGGCTTCTTCAGATATTGAATTTGTCACGGGTGAAACCGAGCAAGTAGCGCGCAACTTCCGCCAAGTGACAACCCACTTGCAAGAAGGTATCACGCGATCGCGAATGGTTCCCTTCAGTCAAATTGCCGAACGGTTGCCTAGAGCCGTGCGTGATATTGCTCTCAAATACGGTAAGCAGGCAGAACTACAAGTAGAAGGCAACGAGACTTTGATTGACAAGGGGCTTTTGGAGCAACTCTACGACCCCATGACCCACTTAGTCAACAATGCGATTACTCACGGGATTGAAACCCCAGATGAGCGAACTGCTAAAGGCAAAGCTGCGGCTGGCAAAATTACAATTCGCGCTTTTCACCAAGGCAATCAGACCGTAATTACCGTCAGCGATAATGGAGCTGGTATCGATCCAGAAAAAGTGAAGGCAAAAGCGATCGCAAATGGGCTAATTACTCCAGCAGAAGCAGACAGCATGGATCGTTTGGATGTCTTTAACCTGATCTTCCAACCAGGTTTTAGCACCAAAGAGCAAGTAGACCAATTTGCCGGACGAGGTATTGGGATGGATGTGGTGTTGACTAGCCTCAAACAAATGCGAGGTACAATTCACACTGATTCCACTCTGGGCAAGGGAACAACCTTTACAATTCGTCTACCTCTAACACTGAGTATTTGTAAAGCACTTTGTTGCGTGAGCGATAAGGCTCGAATTGCATTCCCAATGGACGGTGTGGAACAGATGATAGATATTCCCGTGAATGATATCGTCGCTAACGCAGAAGGACAGACCTGCATTCCTTGGCGCGATTCCTTATTGCCATTCCGACCCTTAAAAGAATTGCTCAGTTTCACTCGCCAATTAGGGAGAGGTAGCATTTATGGCAGCAGTCGCGACGACAACGCAGTTTCGATTGTGATTCTCCGTTCTGCCGATACATTCTTTGCGCTCCAAGTTGACCAGGTGTTAGGCGAACAAGAAATTGTAATTAAACAATTTGAAGCACCTGCACCCAAGCCAGCAGGAATTGCTGGTGCTACAATTTTGGGGGACGGTCGGATCGTGCCGATTGCAGATGTATTGGAGTTAATCGATCTATCTGTAGGACGGATTCAGAAAGATGGTAGAGGTACTGTTTGGTCGCCCAGACATATTCCTGCACCACCAATATCAGCAGCGCCAGTTAAAACAGAACCATTAGTACTAATTATTGATGATTCGATTACCGTCCGCGAGCTGTTGTCGATGACATTTACCAATGCTGGCTATCGTGTGGAACAAGCGCGTGACGGTCAGGAAGCTTGGGACAAGCTCCGCGATGGTTTACCTTGCGATTTAGTTTTCTGCGACATTGAGATGCCAAGAATGGATGGCTTAGAGTTGCTATCGCGGATGCAAAAAGAGGAAAGATTGAGTCAACTACCAATAGCCATGTTGACATCGCGGGGTTCCGACCGTCACCGCCAGATGGCACTCCAGTTAGGAGCTAGCGGCTACTTCACTAAACCATATTTAGAAGAAGCATTGCTTGATGGCGCTCAGAGAATGCTCAAAGGTGAGGTATTAATTGCTGTTAGTAGTGCTAGTAGTATGTAGGCAATTGAGTTAGTTGCCGTTTGAAATAGAGAGACGCACCGCGGTGCGTCTCTCTATTTCAGCTCGCAATCATACAGCAGACGAATTCTATTTGCCCGAGCTTAGCCCTTACTCATCTCCTAAATCTTCCCAGAATTGTTGCTTATTAAATGTATATTGCAATCCTAAAAAAGCGACAATTTTTTCAGTATCGTATTCGGCATTTTGCAAGCAAGTAGAAGCACCAGGAGAGGGAGTTATATTAAACAAAATATTTTCTCCAACAATTTTGGCTTCTCCCATTTCAAGACGCTTAGTTTTTGTATTAACAATTTGGGGTCTGATTCCTCCATAACCTTCAGCAAATTGTAATTCGCTCAGTTGTAAAGAAGGAACAATCTTACGTGCTTCTCTTAAAAATAGTCTTTTACCGACTAAAGGTAGATCGTAAATTAAATTTCTCAAAATATATTTGAAAATAGTTGTATCTGATAGTATATTTAAGAAACTTATAATAGCATTGATACTGAATCCTGCTGTTTTAAGATAGTCTAAAACAGTAGCATACTTGCGATTCTCTAATAGTAAAGTGACTTTGGCGGTGGGACCAAACCTAGTCAGGCTTTGGTCGTGAACTTCCGGATCTCCATGAATAGCAGCAAAGGGAATTTTTTTCATTTGTACGGTGTAGACTTTGCCATTTAAAACACCTGGTGAGAAATAAAAATTTCCCGCTACGTTCAAAAGAGCATAATCTTTTCCATAACCTAGAGTTTTGGCAAATAAAAGACTATATGCTCCAGTGGCAAAAGCTACAGTTTTCGCCGAGAATGTTCCTCGATCGGTTTGTATATAGTATAAATCTTGTACTTTTTTGAG
>NZ_JBOFLP010000216.1:0-20184 GCF_051657925.1 Chroococcidiopsis sp. | reverse complement strand
GGCGAGAACGATACATCCAGCACCAGCGATCGCAATTGAGAAATTTCTGAATAAACTCATCTGTCTGACTCCTCTTGCCGAGCAATTGTATAGTTATGTGGTCTAAATTGAGGACTGAGATAAGGTTTGTTCTGGCTCTGGTGCGTTCGCGAAGCTTGCGCGAAGCGCATTCGCTTCTCGCTCTTGTTGCTGTTTGCGTCTGAACCAAGTACCACCACCCATAACTCCAAACAAGAGTAAGCCTAAGATAGATGAAGGTTCGGGAACGGTTGCAGCTCCTTCAATGCCATCAACTCGCACGAGTTCGCCCGTACCTGGTCCAACACCGTTGTTGACGATGTAAATTTCACCATCAGGACCAATATTAAGACCCGCAGCCGATTCTAGTCCTTCACCCGCAGCTACAAGAGTCGTGCGCGTACCGTCAGGAGCAAGTTTGATTAGAGAACCTGGTAGGTTTTGTAAGCTCTGACCACCACCTTTCCACTGGGCTTCATCAGCAAATTGCAACACCAGTAAATTACCGTCTTTATCAAATTTGATATCGGTAATTTGCGTAAAACCTTCAGCAAAAACCTCTGGCTCACCGTTCTCTCCAATCCGCCAGACTTTTGCTTTACCTTCGGGATAAGGGAAACCTGTGAGTTCGCCAGCATACACGGCTCCATCGGGACCGATATCTACACCTGTAACTACAGATTGAATATCGACCTGGTTCGGTACTTGCCCTGCTGGTAGTCCAGCCGCCTCTTGCTCTGCTGGTACGCCAGGAACTGCATCTTGTCCTTGCTGTCCGGCAGGGGGTTGCTCTTGTCCCGCACCTGGAATAGATACATTTGGGGGAAATTCTGGATTTTCTAGGGTTTGCCCAGGAATTTTAGTTGCTTTAGTCTCGCCGCTATCGAGATTCACGTTCCAAATAACGTTAGCACCCCCATCACCGATATACGCAGTATTATCTTTAATCACAAAATCATAGGGATTGCTAATTACATCGCCGCCGTCGGGATTGCTTGTAAGTTCGGCTTTCGACAAATCGGCAACCTCTGTTAAACTACCCGTGTTTAGATCTGTTTTGTACAATTTTCCCAAAGTAGTAGTGCCTAACACTTGGTCGGGCGCAACTGGAGGTGCAGCCTGCTGTTGCTGAGGTGGGAACTGGGTATTAGTAGAAAGAGCATTTAATTCTGCATCTCGGTTGGCTGGATTACCAGCAAAACCGGTCAGCAGATAAGCATTACCACTAGAATCAAAATTGAGTTCTTGCGGACCTGCTCCTTGCTCTTTAGTTTGTTGTAAGGCTAAAGATTCAGTCCCGTCGATAACGCGACTTTGCGTTCCATCTGGCGTAACTTTTGTGACTGAACCAGTGTTACCAGAACATATCAGCTCAAATTGGGTACTAGGAGACGGTTGACAAACACCATCACCCCCTAATCCTGTCTCGCCTATGTAGGCATTACCTTCAGAATCAAAACTAAGACCCCGTGCGTTGTTGAGTCCATCAGCGAGTGTTGTTAATGACGCAGCTCTGGCGGCTTGCGGTCCAAAAACAAGGGCAATAGAAACAGTTATAAGTGCAATCGTAAGTTGTTTGAGCTTCATACTTTTGGCAGCCAACTAATAAATGAAGTGAAAAATTTTAATGCCCCTGATGAAGACACCGAATCCCTTTTCCTCAATTTAAAAACAAAACGCGATCGCGCCTTCTCCTATTTTTCTAAGAAGAAGGTAAAAGATAGCTCATCCCTCTGGCAAAGGTGTCAAGATTACCAGCTTTAGCTTCTAGAAAACGCTTAATATTCATACTCTCAGCGCCAAAGTCCTCCAGTTGTAATTTACCGTGACGCGGAGCTTTGTCGATTTCCCAGAAACTAATGCGATGTTGGATACATCCACGGGCTTCTGAGTTGCCAAAGGCATAGGAACAAGGCATCAGAATCACAGGACTACGCTGAATCAAATTGTATTCAGGATAAAAATAATCCTGTTCTACAAGGTAGTAATTCTTGAGATCGTGGGTGCGAAATGTAACTTTTACTTTCTGGTTGTATTCATCTAAAAATTCACCAGATTCGCTACTGATTTCGCCATCCGCTCGGAGTAGATGCGCCCATTCATCTAGATTACGTAAATCTTGTAAGTAGGCGATCGCAGTATCAATCGGCGCGTCAATATAAATCGTATCAGTATCAATTTTGTAACGTCCTTGAGCTGCTTTTGTCTCACCAGCGTTGCGTTCCAAAATTGCCTTGAGTGAGCGACATTCAGATGTATGAACTGTATGAATTCCCTCCATAATCATTGGAGTTCGGCGCGCCGGATCGACAAAACTCAACCAGTGAAAATAAACTCCTTTCTCATCTGTTCCTGGCTCTACATATTCGGGTGGAAATAATAGAACGGGATACACTTGAAAGTATTTTTTGTACTCAAATCCACAGTGCCATTCTATCCCGAAAAAAAGTGGATTTTCAATCTTTCTAACGTGGTAGAAAAGATCCCGTTGATAGCCAGAAGCAGTTCCTCGCCAGGTATTCTCATCGATCTGTTCGATCATCCGGCTAAAAAGAGTCCATTCATCCAGATTCTTTAAACTACACAGATAGTCAAAAGCTACCTCTGGTGAAGTCGCAATATAAGCTGACGTAGCAAACGTATTTTTTTCCATCCGAGTTGGGAATTGCTAATTGGTCATTTGTCATTTGTGAGTAGCATGTAGCTACTGATAACTTTATAAAGACGTTACATGTAACGTCTTTACACTGAGAACTGATTTACGCCGCGATCGCAAGTTTTCTTGCTTTTAATATCCGTTCTTCTGCGAGACGCTTAGAAGCATCTTGAGTTGTGATATTTTCTGCTTTTGATTTGGTGAAAATTTCTAGCAAAGTATCGTAAATACTATGAATTTGTTTTAAGTAACTTGCCTCATCTGAAAATGTAAGTTCGTGGTAAACATTAATTAAGCCGCCAGAATTAATTACATAATCGGGGCAGTAAAGGATTCCTTTTGATTTCAGCATCGCGCTGTGAATGTTCTCATCTTGCAGTTGATTATTAGCACAGCCTGCAATAATAGAAGCTTGGATTAAGGGAATTGTCTTGCTATTAAGAATTGCTCCCATTGCACAGGGAGCAAAAATATCAACGTCGAGTGAATATATGTCTTCAGGTTCTACAACTGTTGCCCCATAGAGTTGCTTAATTTCCTCTGCTCTATTGTGATTTAGATCGGTGACAAAAAGTTTTACCCCACGTCGATGTAAATAGTCACAGAGTTTTCCACCAACATTTCCTAATCCTTGAACCGCAACTTGCAGTCCGTTCAAATCTTGTTTATTTAACTGAAAGAAAACGGCAGCTTGAATTCCTAAAAACACTCCTAAAGCTGTTGCTGGAGCTGGACCACCAGCTTTTCCCGTTAACCCGACAACATATCTAGTTTCGCGCCGCATCTCCTGCACGTCTTCAGGACAAATATTCACATCTTGACCTGTAATAAAACGACCTTGAAGACTATCGACAAAACGCCCATATGCTCTGAGCATTTTGTCTGTCTTCTGGTCGGGATTGGCAATAATTACTGCCTTGCCACCACCTACTGGAATATTGGCACAAGCAGCCTTATAGGTCATACCGCGACTCAGACGCAGAACATCTTGTAAAGCATCTTCTTCACTAGCATAAGGAAACAGTCGAGTTGCGCCCATCGCTCGCCCCAAACTCGTATCGTGGAGAGCAATTATGGCTTTAAAATTCAGTTCTTTATCTTGAAAAAATAGGACTTGCTCGTGTCCCATTTCTTTAACGGTCTCAAACAGCTTCACGCATCTATCCTCAAATTAGGGGTAAGGAGTAATTTATGTAGAGACGCGATATATTGCGTCTCTACACTATTCGCTAATCATGGGGAATGAAACTTGTTCTTTAGCAGATGATTTAACCCCTTGCGCTTGCAGGCTCTTGTTACGTCCGCCGGAAGGTGCGAGTCGAGAAGGGTCGATGATGACATCGACGACAAAGGGGAGAGGAGAATCGATTGCGCATTGTAATGCTGCTTCAAGCTCAGACTCTTTTTCGATGCGGATGCCATCAGCTCTCATCCCGCGGGCGATCGCCACAAAATCGACTTGGGGAATCGTTGCATCTGCACCTTGCAGTTTCAACATCTTCATCCCCTGTTCGCACATGTTATACCGTCCGTCATTCAGCACGATCCAGATGGCAGGAATTTGGTACTTGACGGCAGTGTTCAACTCGTTATTCATTAGCATCGAACCGTCTCCGGTGATGACAACTGCTTTACTCTTACGTCCTATAGCTATACCAATAACACCTGCTACCATATGTCCCATCGAACCAACTCCAGTGCTGACTCGATAGCGATTTGGTTTGTCGATCCGCAACATGTGCGTTGCCCAAGTAAACGAATTCCCGGACTCAGCTGCGATCGCCGCATTGCTTCCTTCAACCATTACCTTTTGAATTGCTGCCATCAAGACTTCAGGTCTGATTAAATTGCTAGTTGTAGGGGTAATTGTTTCTAGTTCGGGGTGGGGTAGCGTTTTAGTAGCACGACTTTTCAAAGTTGCAAAGCTTTGCGTCTTATCTAAGTACTTGAGTAGCGATCGCAAAAATGCACCGATATCAGCTTGGACTGGTACTGTTTCAGATGCTGGATAGGCAACTCCTGGAACCACCGGATCGATGTCTACATGAATAAATCCTCTCGCAGGAACCATTGTCGGATTCCAAAATGAAGTGGGTTCTCCTAATCGCGTTCCCAGTACTAAAGTTCGCAATGGTGGAGATTCTTGCATATACTTCAGAACTGAGGTATGACCACCTAAACCTGTAACGCCAACAAACTGAGGATGGTCTTCGGGAAAGATCCCTTTACCACGGGGAGAACACATCACTGCGGCTCCGGTACGTTCGGCTAGCTGATAAATCTCTTCAGCAGCATTTCTCGCGCCAAAACCCACCCAGATCGCAAAAGGTGCTTTGGTTAAAAGTTGCACGCAATGGGCGATCGTTTCTTCACTGGGGGTTGTGGGAGCGTGGGAGAGGTCTAACTGAGGCAGTGGTATGCTCAGACTGCTAGTTTGTACGCCTGTAGGAATGCTCACATGGGCGACAAAACCGCCAGATTGTGACAGTCCGAGGGCAAGTTGGCGGGAAATTTGCGGTAATTGCTCGGCACACTCAAGTGTAATCGCGTAGTCGAACAGCACTCCTGGGGTAAAAATTCCCGCTTGCGGCATGGTATAGGTGCTGGTTTCTTGAATCGCCCAGCGTCCGCGCTGTGCGGCGGAGGTGCAAGCTGAGATTAATATGACTTTTGCGCCTTCGCCTCGCCCTGCTAGCAATCCCGTTAGCGAGTTTGTTAGTCCTGGTCCGGCAGTTGTAAAGACAACAACGGGGCGATCGCTAGCAAAACTTGCTTCTACAGCTGCAAAAGCCGCTCCTCCTTCGTGACGGCAGTGAATTACCTGGATGCTGCTATTAGACAGAGCACCCCAAATGGTTGCCATTGCACCCCCGGCAACTCCGAAGGCATATTTGAAGCCTAAGTCTGCTAGCATCTGCGCGATCGCATCCGCAACTGAAGGCAACACAAGCATCTGAGTACTAGTATTGTTATCTCCCGGCTTGGCTGCGATGTTGCTGGAATCGCTGGAACTGTAATACTTATAGCTAGGATCGAGAGACGATGCTGATTCGGCGCTGTGAGTGTCTGGATGGAACGTGGTTTCTGAGTCGATAGAAGGAGACGAGCGAATGTGGTTGTCGGTCATTGCTGTTTGGGTGATAGGATTTTCAGCACGTTCCGATCGCGATCGAATCGTCAGAACGTAGAAACTCAAACCTGGAAAGAAAGATTAGAGCTGAAATTTGTTTCTAACTTCTGTTGAGTTGTAATTGCTAACCTAGATTGACTAGCAATTTCTAATTTGCAGTCAGTTTCGTGTAGATGACTTTCAAATTCAATCCAAAAAATCAGCCACTTTTAAGAGTTATGGTTTAGCTAATTGTCAGTACTGCGATCGCCGATAGAATCAAAACTATAAAGTGAATTGGCGAGGTACTAACCGAAAAGCTTACATAACGCGGCATAGTGGTTCCAATGAGTAATTTTTTGATCGCTTGCCATTTCTTTTGATTTAGCTTAGATTTAGCTCGCGGCAACGCGACAGCGGTGTTCGTTTCTCCAAGCTTGAGGACTCGTACCGTAAAACTGACGAAAGTAACGACTGAAATGGCAAACATCTTGATAGCCAATGGTTTCAGCAATTTGACCGATAGTCTGCTCGGTTTTTTGCAGCAAGCAAATTGCTTGTGCCATCCGGCGTTCTACCAACCAGCGATGAACGCTCTTACCAGTTTGCTGTCTGACTAGATTAGTTAAATAAGCGGGAGAATAACCAACAGCTTGTGCTATGTCACACAGAGTAATTGGTTGCCAGTAATTCTCTTCAATGAAGCGAAACACAGCTGCCATTTGAGAAGAGGCAGGAAAGATTGAGTGTAAAGCTGTAGAGTTTAAAGTTTCAGCGATCGCCGCTTTTGAGAGTGTCTGCCGATCGTTAGATGTATACCATTTCTGAATAGTCTCTCTCTTTTCCAGTTGGACGTTAATTGCTCTCAGTAATTCCTTTAAAGTACAAGGTTTAGTTAGATAATCATCTGCTCCTAATTCCATGCCTTTACGGATGTCATCTCGCGTTGTTCTACTAGTAACAAAAATGAACGGAATAACCGCTGTGGCAGGGTTTTTGCGGACGGCAGTTAGAACGCCAAATCCATCATATTCGGCTATTCTAGCAATGCCACACACGATTAGATCGGGTAATTGCTTTTGAACTTGTTGTACACCAACCGTACCATTTTCAGCACTAATAGCATGAAAACCTTTAGCCTCCAAACACTCTAAAAATAGATTGCGAGTTTGGACGCTCTCTTCTATCACCAGAATCTTTTTCACCATATCCTCTGCCATGAAAACATTATTAACATGGGAAGGATTTATCTGAATGACACAGATCTGTCAAAAGCATTTTGCAACACTCTTGTCCTTCCATTGAATGCAAGAGTCGTTAAATTCGCTTGGTAATAACCTATCTAATTACAGTTTCAGAGCAGAGTAGCGTAGATACTACATACGTCCAATCCAATTTAGCAGACAAGCGTTTACTGTATTAAGTGTTACTCTAGAAAATACGTATTAAGCAACGGACTTAACACGGAAATACTTGAGAAAGTTGAACAAGTCACTAATCAAGAGCTTAACAGAGATTTTGGCTACCTGCGAAAGCCACTATGTGTAGTTTATGTCTGATTTATGTCTAACTTGTTTTTTTTGATTCAGCCAGCAAATATTGATAAGTAATTACTATCAAAATAAAAATTCTTGTTTTTAATTAGAAAGTTGTTGTGCTGTATACGCAAATAATATAAACGCATATGCTCATGCTCGCTGTCATATAAATTAGTGCGATCGAACACACCTTTAGAAACCATACAATCTCATGCTTTTGATAGACGCGGGAGTAAGAATACAGTAGCTATTGTGTTGTTTGTCGTTGATTTGCGTGTAATCTTATCTAAAGTCTCAGTCAGAGTTCGAGTAGCAAACAATCATTTCTAGAACGCTCGGTCGCGTTTACTGTATTAAAAGTCACTCAGATTCAGCCCAGAAAAATCTAAAATTCAGCTCTTCACATCACGACAAAAACTAAGTGATGAAGATCAGTTAGGTATAAAAAACATTGAATAGTTTAATAAAAAATTAATTTCAGCAGCGCTATTAATTTAACACTGCTGCCGATCGCATTCAAAACGATCGCCAAATCTAACTTCTACGACTTAATTGCTGGGACTGCAATTGCCAAGCGATTGTAGCAAAGATAGTCAGAATCAAAACGGCTATTCGAGAGCTAGATCTAGTATTTGCGATCTTCAACGCGTCGTATGTGTAGTCATACTTAGTTAAATCTAATGTGTCGGCTGGGGTAACTATATCATTTGCAGATACAGCAGGTAATAAAGATAGTTGATCTCCCGTCCCTTGATTGGCTGGGGTTGATTCACCTCCATCCCAGGGCCACATGCGATCGCTCAAATTTTCCCCATAGTGACCACCTTGAGCGGGATAATATTGACTACCAGCATGACCGCTTTGCTGCCATTCCGCCCAGAGTCGATCCACATTAGCATGGATTAACCAAAATACCGGATCGTAGATCGAACTCGCAAGAGAAGCCATTGTGCCTAGAGGTTCGGGGCGACCTACACTAGGGTCGAAATTAGCTCCACCCACAAAGCTATGAAAATAATTATGCATAAATACTCCAGTCGTTGGTTGACCGGAGGGATTTAATTGAATGAACCCTTCGATCGCTTGGCGAAAAGTATCGTAGTCGTTTGCAGCCAGAATGCGATCGACATCTGCTTGAGGTAGTGGGTAACTGTTGGTTGGCGGAAGTTGCATGAAGCGTAA
Source organism: Chroococcidiopsis sp. (assembly GCF_051657925.1). Lineage (NCBI taxonomy): Bacteria > Bacillati > Cyanobacteriota > Cyanophyceae > Chroococcidiopsidales > Chroococcidiopsidaceae > Chroococcidiopsis > Chroococcidiopsis sp. The sequence continues at coordinate 11,681 of NZ_JBOFLP010000216.1, read as the reverse complement.
CAGCACTTCACCCATCGGTTGTCCATCTGGTGTAATGTGCAATTCTGGGTACAAATTCCAGCCATTAGCGGCGCTAAAAGTACCGGAAACAACCGCACCACCCGTAAAACTGCCTGCGTTTGGAATTGAGATTGTGACTCCTTCGCCGTTGCCACCCGCAAAGTCATCTGAGAAAATTGCTGCCAACGCTTGGGGGTTCGTCCAGTCCCAATAAGGTAGCGTGACGTTAGGATCGACCGATCGCAGAGCTGTTTCAAATCGCCAGATAAATTCGCGATGCCAAGGTAATAATATCGAGCTTTCGTGAGCGCCATCATGTCCAGCTGCTGGACCTTTAGCATCTTTTGACATTAGCCCCATTGCCGCTACGTGTTGGGCGACAAACTCGTCGTAAATGCTAATTTGATGCTCGGGTAAAGTGGTATTTTTTAGGGTTTTAATTGCCTTGATGAAGGCTGCTTTCTCTGTAGAAGTGAGGTCAATAATATTTTTTCTGACGGCTAAGTTGTCGTCAGCACTGACAGAACTTCCCGATCCGATCGAAATAGCAATCAAACTCACAGCCAATAAGAACGCGATCGCGCGGCGAAACATCTTCATAATCTTATTTTTTCTTCTCTTGCATTGCCCATCTGCTGAGGCAGTCACTAGAAAAACTAAGTTAGAAGAAGTAAAACAGCAAAACAATAGATAATTTTTTGAAGTCCTGTCGATTCTTTTGTAATTACGTCGATAATCAAAGAGATAGGAATTGTAGGGTCAATCTTCACCGCTCGTCTCTGACTCCCACGGATATTTGAGCTGGGGCAGACTAGCACAAGCGATAAGAGTAAGGTGGGCAATGCCCACCCTACTAAAATGAAAATTCAATTAATTTTTATTAAAATTGCCGCTTTTTTTAGAAAACAGTAAAATAGAATACAGAAACAAAATCGTTCATCTCTACAATTTTTTAAATTCTGTCTTCTGGCAGATGTGATGTGGAGACGGAAGTAGGGAGCCATCCCGAAGGAACGCGCCTCATTCTAGTCAAACTACTAAAAAATTTGACCTAAAAAAATTTGACCTATAGAGGCGAAGCCATGAAACTCTCATATCGCGGTGTCAGTTACGAACACAATTCACCCCAAATAGAAACTATGACAGGCGCAGCTGGCGGAACGTATCGCGGTGCAACCTGGAACCATCAATATCTCAGACATATTCCCGTACCGCAGCCCAAAGTTGACTTGAAGTATCGCGGCGTTGCTTATTCCACTGGCGATCCAATCGATGTAGAAGTTGTGCGGTTGCGGCGAGAATACACGCAAGTCAATGGAGCAACTGCGAATACAACAGCGATCGCTACTAAACAAAAGCCAGCTAAGAGCGATCGTCAGCAGGTGTTGAAAGAACTACACAGCACCCATCTAGATCACTTGCGTCATAACTTAGAACGACGGCTGCAAATAGCTAGAGAAAAAGGTGACAACCACCTGATTCAATTACTCGAAGCTGAATCGAGACAGTTAGCATAAGGTCATTGGTCATTTGTCATTGGTTATTAGCAACAACAAATGACTAGTGACAAATGACAATATCATTTATCGGCACGGAATAAGAGAAAGCCAGCCGTGGCAAAACCAAACATATTGGGTAGCCATGCTGCTAACCACGGGGAGAGAACGCCAGATAAACCCAAAGCATCACACATAAAGAGCAACATATAGTAACTGAAAATAATAATGACGCTAATTCCAAAACTGGTTGCTCGACCTTTGCGTTTAGGATTAGTCCCTAGAGTTGCACCTACTAAGCCAAAGATAGTGCAAATAAATGGAAAAGCAATTTTTTCTTGAATCCGCAGGCTGTAACGGCGGATTTTTTGTTCGTTACCACTCATCATCGCGACTTGCAATTGTTCGCTAACTTGAGCAATATTCATTTCATCTGAGTCGCGGGTGTTGGCAGCAACATCTAAAGGGGTGCGCGGTAGTTGTAACTGTTGGTGCTCAAACCGGACAATATTGCGATAGGAACTGTCAGGTGCAACTAGATAGATCGTGCCATTATAAAAATCCCACTTATTCTGTTTGGGATTCCACTCGGCTGAATCTGACACCACAATTTGGTTGAGATCGCCACGGGAGCGATCGATGATTGTCAAACCCCTCATCCGTTGCCCATCAAAGGCATCAGCATAGAATAGGCGAGTTAATCGCTTAACCTCTCTGCCATCTGCTAGCTCGGTTTCCTGATATTCTGGATAGTAAATGTTTTGTTCTTGAAATTGGGGTTTTTCTTCCTTCAGCGCTCTAGTCAGAGTCGTTGTAGCCCGATAGTTAGCAGCTGGGACGACTTGCTCGTTAAATAAAAAAGTCAAACCCATAACACAAGTACTCAGTACCAATGCGGGCAATACCAGTCGATAAATGCTGACTCCACAACTACGTAGAGCCGTTAGTTCGCTATCGCTAGACAGCCGACTGTAAGTCATTAAAGCTGCTAGGAGAGTGGACATAGGAAAAGCCAGCACGACAAAAGACGGTAGCTTTAAGAGAAATACGTCAAACGCAATCGAGATCGGGAGTCCCGATTCCACCACCCTCCGCACCAGCTCAAACACTGTACCAACTGCTACTAAAACTGAAGAGAAAGCTCCTACGCCAAATAAAAACGGTGGAATTAACTCAGCCGCAATGTAGCGATCCATCAGTGCTGGCTTGGGGACCAGCAATTGAAAGGCTTTGAAGCGTTTGTGTTTGGCAAATGTCATTGGAATGGAAAGTTTGGTTGGCGGTTGATGGTTGACAGTTGATGGTTAACGGTTGACAGTTGACAGTTGATATTTGATGCTCCCTTAGCTATTTTCCCTGCTCCCTGCTCCCTGCTCCCTGCTCCCTGCTCCCTCATGATTCACAACTGAAAATTTTGACCGAGATAGTATTTCCGTACTAAGGGGTTGTGATAGAGTTCATCCGCACTACCAGCAGCTAAAATTTCTCCCTCTCGCATGATATAGGCGCGATCGGTAATAGCTAGAGTTTCGCGGACGTTATGATCTGTGACTAAGATACCAATTTGGCGATCGCGTAGCTTTTGTACCATACCTTGAATTTCTGCTACTGCGATCGGGTCAACTCCAGCAAATGGCTCGTCCAAGAATAAAAATTTTGGACCTTCCGCTCCTGATGCTAAGGCTCTAGCAAGTTCCGTCCTGCGTCTTTCTCCCCCAGAAACGCTAATTCCTTTGGTATGGGCGACTTTTTCCAGTCGAAATTCCCGCAACAGGGTATGAAGTCGAGTTTGCCATTCCCGACGCGGTACTTGAGTTTGCTCCAGTACCAAAAGAATATTATCTTGTACGCTTAAGTGACGAAATATACTGGGTTCCTGGGCTAAATAACCAAGACCTAACCGCGCTCTTTTGTGCATGGGTAAGCTGGTAATGTCTCGGTCATCCAACCAAACTACGCCGCGGTCGGGTTTTTCTATTCCCGTAGCAATATAAAAAGTCGTTGTTTTTCCCGCACCATTGGGACCGAGCAATCCAACAACTTCGCCCTGCGAAACAGAAATATCGACACGATTCACAACAGTACGCTGTTTGTAGGATTTGTAGATATTCTCTAGAGCAAATCTCATGGAGAGGAGGAGTGAGTAGGGAGAAGTCAGAAGTCAAAAGTCAAAAGTCAAAAGTCAAAAGTCAAAACTGAGGAGACAGGAGACAGAAGTTGTGACTAACAATTATTAACTGGTCACTGGTCACTGACAGTAGTAGGTTTGGAGCTAGGCTACTTGGAATTAAACTTAGGAGTAGCTGGAGGTTTTGAGCTAGGTGGTTTGGGTTTAAAGTTGGGAGTAGCTGGCGCTGGAGCGGCAGTTTGAGGGTTAGTGTCGTTCACAATATAAGTGGATCTGACTTGTTGTTTCGCCTTGGGTGTAGCAATAAAGCGACCTTGATCGATTAAATAAGTAATACTTTCTCCTTTAAGACTGTTACCCTGCTGCAACACATTAACGTTACCACTCAAAACGATTTTGCGTTCTTTCTGATAGTATTGCGCTTGAGCTGCCGTAGCTTGAATTTGGCGAGCTGGATAAAATATTTGTACGTTACCGCGAGCTGTAAAGATGCCACTTTTGGAGTCAGCTTCCTGAATGTCAGAGTTAATTGTCAGAGATTGACTAGCATCCTGTGACGGTGGCGGAGTTTGGCTTTTGGCAATTGATGGCGGGAAAATGGGAGCGATCGCTATCGTCGCGGGTACGATCCAGAGCCAGCAAAAAAGGGGACGGCAAAAAGCGGGTACAGAAGGCATCATTAGTAGTGTGGGTAACACGGAGTTAAGCAGCGCATCACAGATGGTATCGCCCATCTGAATTTGCTGTATGTAGTGTAACAACCTCGGCGCGTGGAAGCTGAACTAGTAGCAAATGACAGCACTAAATTGGGAATGTGTCAATCTCGACGCACTCAACCAGCTTAAGGTTTCGCCACTCAAATATAACTGGTAGTTGGTAGTTGGTAGTTGGTAATTGGTTGTTGGTTATTGCTAAGAAGCGAGAAAATAGAGACAGGTGAAGCCGATCGCTCCCTCCGCTCTCTTCTCCCTACTCCCTACTCCCTACTCCCTACTCCCTTTCTTCACTGATAACTAACAACTGATTTATGGAAACAGCAGAGAGAAATATTACGGCGCATCTAGCACAGCCCGAGCAAATGCTTGCAGGCGGAACTGACCCAGCATTTTTTGACTGCCAAGAAGTATGGTATCCCGTCCATTACGTGCAAGATTTGGATAAATCTAAGCCCACACCATTTACTCTGTTGGGACAAAATATTGTTATTTGGTGGGAGCAGCAAGCTGGTTGCTGGCGCGTGTTTGAGGATAAATGCCCTCATCGCCTCGCGCCTCTGTCGCAAGGGAGAATAGCTGAGGATGGGTTGTTAGAATGCCCTTACCACGGATGGGCGTTTGCTGGTGCGGGAGACTGTCAGCGCATTCCCCAACAGGTAGTAGGTCAAGCAGCAGTGACTTCTCCAAGAGCCTGCGTGCGATCGCTTCCTACAACAGTAAAGCAAGGGCTGCTGTTTGTCTATCCTGGGAAAGCTGAGAATGCAACCAAGACTAAAGTTCCTGTCATTGAACCCTTGGAAGAATCCTTAGAGGGATGGGTTTGTATCGATACGTTTCGCGACTTACCCTATGATGCGCTAACACTGATGGAAAATGTCTTGGACGCTAGCCACGTTCCTTTTACTCATCACCGTTCCGTAGGAAATAGGGCGAATGCCAGTTCGGTAGAATTGGAGGTAGTCGAGTCTGGCAAGCACGGTTTTATAGGGGTGTGGCAGGAAGGACCCCGACGCGGAACTTTGGGACGGCAAGACACGACTTTTGTAGCTCCAGGGTTGATGTGGCACGACTTGACATCAAAGCAATTTGGGCGAACGCTCACTGCTGTCTACGCTACTCCAATTCGCAAGGGTGGGTGTCGGCTATTTGCCCGTTTTCCGTTTAAATTTTCTTCTAAATTGCCTGGTTGGATAATTAAGCTCACACCCCGCTGGTATTCTCATTTGGGGCAAAACTCTGTTTTAGAGGATGACCAAATTTTTCTGCATTACCAAGAGCGATATCTCGAAGCAGGTGGGGGGAGTGGTAATTTTACTAAAGCTTTTTATCTACCAACCCAGGCTGATGCTTTTGTGTTTGAGTTGCGGCAGTGGGTTAATCAATACAATGCTAATCCATTCCCAGGGGAAACTTTACCACCAGCGTTATCAACAGCACAGTTGTTAGATCGCGATCGCTCTCATACTTCTAAATGTGCTAGTTGTAGAGCAGCACTAGCAAATTTTCAACGCCTGCGGTTAGGACTCGCTATTGTTGCAGCAGTCATCGCAATTATCAATCCACCTCTGACTCTGTTTCTAGGAGAAAATGCCGCTACAGGTTCGCTTCTGCTTACAGCAGTGGCTTTAATTCTAGGTGCGGTGTGGCTGTGGTTGGGTAGGCTGGAAAAGCAATTTTACCAAGGTCGAGAAATTCCCCTGCGGAATTTACCTGAGAAAAAGCGATCGCGCCATTAGACAACATTGAAAAAAGAGAGGCATTGCATTGCAACGCCTCTACTCCTTGTTTTTTAACTCTTGTAGCTGCTTTTCACTCCACACAACATAGAAGATCGCCCCGCCCATTGCTCCTACAATCAATAAAAAAGTCAGCATTGCGATCGCTCCTTTGGCAATTTACGCACTTTGAGCCAAAATTAATCTTTAATTCATCAATCTACAGTCTTACGTTCTAAATTTATCCACAGGATTAATTGCAATTAGTATAGATTTATATCTATACATGGCTTGATGGTTGAATTTAAGCTAGTGGCGATCGCTGGCTCTACCTTAGCGGTACTCTATAGACAAGAGTGTTTATTCGCCCGATCGATTGCTTGTGACCTCCACTCGCATTCACCTGCTAGTTAGCGATCGCAGATTGATTCTGTTGGTGTTTTACTGCGAGGAACAACAAGTATGGCAATTTCGCGTGTTGCGAGGAACTGGTGTTTTTGGCGAGGGAAAAATCTACTACACCGCTGAGGCAGCAGAAAAGGCAGCTAGGGAATGGATTGAAGCCGATCGTTAAATAGTGCGGTTCAATTCTCGCCACATCTGTTTTAACAAATCGATGAACGCATAAGCAGCTGGAGTGAGTAAACTATCTGCTAGCACTGCCACGCCGATCGTCCGAAATAGAGGTATGGGTAAACTATAAACCTGTACGCCATGAGGAATTGGTTCTGCTGCAAGTTTAGGACTGACGGCAGCGCCCAATTCTTTAGCAACCATATTTACAATTGTGGCATCGGAACGAATTTTATAGGCAACTGTCAAATTAATCCCATACTTAGCACAATGAGCGTAAACCATTGCATCACATCCATCGCCATCAGGAGCCATAATCAGGGGATAGGCGGTTAAATCTTCCCAACTCAATTTGTTGCTTTTTGATTGAAACTTAGGCGGAAACAAGGCGACAAATTCATCGCGCATCAACTCCCAAATTTCAAACTCATTGCTACTTGGTAAATATGTGATGCCGACATCCGCCCGTCCTTTGCGTAAATCTGCTTCTACATCCGTGCGGTCGTCATATTCAGCTATACTGACAGCGATCGCGGGATAGCGGCGACAAAATTCGGCGATCGTATCTGGCAAAATGTGGGTAGCAGCACTGCGAAATGAGGAAATTCTGACGTGTCCCCCCTGCAATCCTCTCGCTAGATTTGCTTGTTTGGCTATATCTGAGAGTAAATACATGACTTGACGGGCGCGATCGACAATTTGCTCTCCTACTGGAGTCAATTGCGCTCCAAATCTCCCACGGGAAAACAGACTCACGCCCAAATCTTTTTCTAAAGAGGCGATCGCGTAACTGACTGCTGATTGTGACATTTGCAGTTGCAAAGCCGCCTCGCTAAAGCTACCAAAGTCGGCAACTGCGATTAATACTTGCAGTTGGAATAGTTTGAGTTGGTTTTGACGGTCATAACTCACGGCTAGTAAGTCAAAAGTTAAAAGTCAAAAGATTGAAGCTTGGCTTGGGCAAGTATTTTACCAGTGTGAGAAGCTGATTGAATTATCGCAAAAAATAACGTGCGATCGCCCCTCTCATCTATCAAATTCATTGATGGTAAAGATGCAATCTACAGTTTGTATTTGTTTTTAGTTTCATCTTAAAGTGAGCATTGCCCACCCTACTATAAGCAATTGAATTAGGAGGCAAAGTAGATGAAACCTAGCAATAATTCTTGGCAATATCAGCCCTCGCGCTTTGTAGTTTTACCAAAACTGAGTCACAAGAAGTTTATTTCAAAGTTAGTCAAATTTGGCAAAAAAATACTACATTTGACGATTGAATCACCTGAGTTAAAGGTTTGGCAAACTTGGGACGAGCATGGTAATGCCTATTGGAATGGTTACGATCCTATAACTCGGCGATCGATTTACCAAGTTTCTGAATCGCAAATTAGAACTTGGATCGAACAACGTCACCATCAATAGACATTTTGACTTTTAACTTTTAACTTTTGACTTTTGATGACTGTGGTTCTCGTTTCATCGTCCATAAATGCAGATTAACTTCTGGCATATCGATAGTTTTCAGCACTTGAAAACCATGCTGGCGATAAAAGTAAACGTTTTTCTCAGAGAAAGTTTCTAAGTAGCACGGTATTCCTTCTAAATCGGCTTGCTGCAAAATTGGATGCATCAGTGCACTGCCGATTCCTTGTCCTTGATGAGATGGTTCCACGCCTAGTAACTCCAAATACCAGTGACGTTCTGGCATATTGCGTTTGTGGATTTGCTCAATTTTGCTTAATAACCTCATCTGTCGCCAAAATGCTCTCAGTCCAATCTGAAAAGGGAGTATAAATAAGCCAGCTTGCCACATTCGACTTAGATCGAACGAAAATTGCTCTTGAGGTATCCAGACTGCCACTCCTTTAATTTCATCTGCTGTTGTGTAGGCACGATTGTAAGTACAGCCATACCTGACTCCAAAAGCAGCACAGCACTCTATTTTACGTACTCGGTTGCGAACTCCTTGAGGAATGATATGAGTAAATGATGGAGCATTGTGAAATGCTCTGCCAATCAGCCCGATCGCTGCATCAAGTTGAGATTCTCGGAGGGGAACGATTTGAATCTCCATCTTTGACAGATCTCCGTTATGTAGTTAAGTTTTAAAGTGACCTAAGAACGAATCAGCACCTCGATCAGTTTGTTCATCATCCATTCATAGCTCTCGTCTTGGGATTGAGGTAGCAGAAATAAACCTGCTTTTTCAGCTTCAATAAAGCCGTGAAATGCAGCGTGTAACATCCTCACCGCATGAACGATTTCGTCTTGACTAAAACCCAAGGGTTCGAGAATGACAGTATAGAAAGAGATTACAGTCTGAACGATTGGTATAAAGTCTGGATCGCTTAACTCTATTTGCGTACTCGTCACAACTGTATACAGTGCTGGATTTTGTTGCGCAAATCCACGCATAGCACGACCAACACCCTTGAGCGAAGTTTGCGGGTCTTTGCTCTCAGCACTACTGTTGACACAGGCTGTCACTAATCGCTGCCATCCTTCTAGAGCCACAGCACGACGCAAACCCCGATTTCCATCAAAATGTTTGTACATGGAAGGGGGTTGAATGCCAAGCTCTCTAGCAATGCGATTCACGCCTAAAGCTGACTCTCCTTCCTGTTGCAAGCAGGCGATCGCCGCCTCAATTGCCGCTTTTTTAGTTAGAGTTTGTCCTTGTGGGCGTGACATAGCCAGACTTTGAGATAATTTACTTGTAGATTTAGCTAACAGTATTAGCTTTAGCTAATGGAATTAGCTTAATAAGATCGTTTGGATTTGTCAAGCCTGTGGCGATCGTTTATGGAGAGGTTTCGTGAAAGTTCTAAGAATGCTATATGATGGAGCAAAATTTTATACTCTCAGTAATCTTTTTTCGCAAAACATTACAAATAATCGCTGCAATGCCAAATTTTGAACTTAAGTAACGAAAATTTCCAACTTTTTGTATTGCATTGCTACTCACTATAAATATGTATTTTAAACTACAGAAAAATCTCAAGGAATAGGGTTTTCCTAAGGGTAAATATGCGTTGGCGGAAGAGGTTTTCTCTGTTTGGCTTGTTGCTAGTAGTGAGTTTAACTGCGGTATTGTTATCGACAAACTTGCTAGCTCCGAAGCTGACTCTTGCCACAGAAGCCCTACTACAACCTGCTCCAACTCAACCACTTGGTTACTACGACTATTTTGGAAAATTACTCACCCCACAAGCAGCCGAGAAACTCGTGCGCAAAAAGGGTCTAGACCCGAGTGCTCCTGGTGCTTTTGAACGAATTGGCGCTGTCCAGATTACCCAACAGTTGATAGAAGCTGGGGATGATATTTTCCTCAATCGCAAAGTTGGTGACACGCTGGGACTTCAAGGTGTCCTTGGTTTCGGTACGGGATTGGCTCGGATTCAACAAGAGTTAATCGCAGCAATACAAAAATTAGGCGGACAACCGACCACTAATTTACGTCTTATCCTCCAGCAAGATTTAAAGTTGGGCAGTCATTTCTATGCCAAAGGAAGTGCGATCGATACTGGTTTGGATGTCCTTTCAGGAACTACTTTCCCAATTGGTTTAAAGCCTGATGGCAACTTTACTTGTGCGGTATGTCATGATGTTACATCTCAATTTGGCGATCGCCTTAAGGGAGTACCCAATGGCGATCTCAACGTTCGCTTTTTGATTGCGCTTGCACCCAACTCCACAGCAGGCTTTGCTCGCTTAGATCTCAACCCGCTCGACCCTAAATATCAAGGCAACGGTAAGGCGATCGTTGACAGTCGTGGCAATTTAGTCACTTTACCCGATCCGCAAAAGTTTGAGGATGCTTTCGACGATACTTTATTAGACGTGCCTTTCGGTCACTTTGAGAGTTCTCCTGATGGGATCAACAACACCACTCAAATACCTAGCGTCTTCACTTTTAAGAGCGGTCCCTACTTTTTCGACGGGCAGTTTGCGATCGGTCCCTTTGCTGGGCTAAGTGCTACTGGTAACGGCGTTCACTCATCTGAAGGTAATTTGCTAGCAGCAGCACAGCTCAGCACCGAAACTTTGGGCTTAGATCCTGAAGTGTATTTAGGTATTGTCATGCAAAATGCTGCCGATCCTCGCTTGCGTTTACCAGAAGGAGTACGGGTAAAACCTTCGGAATGGCTGCGCCAGATTGCTCCCGACCCCAGACAAGCAGAACTAGAGGATCAGATTCCGGCTCCTGGTGCTGGTACGTATCCCAATTTACGCCCTAGCCTATTTACCTACAATGGAGCGATTTTCAGCCCTGACAGCTTTGTTCAAGACGATATTGCTAGCGGACCGTTTTTGTTTGCCGACAATGCTATGGCTGCCTTTCAAAATAGCCTAGTGCCACCTCCCAACCGTACCCAAGAGAACATCACGGCACTGGCAAACGGTTCCGTGCGGCGCGGCGCTCAAGTCTTTCAACGAACTAATTGTGCGGCTTGTCACGCGCCTCCTTTCTTTACAGACAACAAAATTCACCCTTTGAAAGAATTAGGTAATAACTCAGCTCGCGCGCGATCGCGTCTTGCTTTGAAAGACGTGCTAGTACCACCCAAGCTCTACACGCTTAACAATCCCGTACCTGTACCTGCTAATGCCGAAGTGTTAGACGTACCAACAGAGGGGATTAGCGACAGTCCAACCACTCTACCAAAAGGTTTCTTACCAGATGGCGGTTACAAGACTCTTTCCTTACGGGGAGTATATCTCAGCGCACCTTATCTGCATGATGGTGGAGTAGCAGTCAGAGCAGGCAGCTTGAAGATACAATCTAATGGCAGTTTTACTGTTGTCGATCGCACGGGTTTAGGTTTAACTGGAACTCTCAGCATCGGTCAATCTGCTGATAGTGCGAGTAGTTTGCGGGCTTTACTAGATCGTCAGTTACGCAGTCAAGTTATTGCAGCTAATCAAGCTAACCCCGCTTTAGTACGCAGTAATTTAGATGGAACGGGACATGAATTTTATGTAGACAAAACTACAGGATTTACTCCGGCACAGCAAACCGATTTAATTAATTTCTTACTTGCATTGGATGACGATC
>NZ_JBOFLP010000215.1:0-18452 GCF_051657925.1 Chroococcidiopsis sp. | reverse complement strand
TTAAAGCTAGTGTTGTTTCGGTAGTTGCGCCAGTTGGTAAAGGTAAAGTAGTAGCACTAATTGGTTGGGTGACACCGCTGCCATCTACAACTAAACGATTATTAACTAAGGTTGGTGGCAGTCTGTCTCTAATTGTTGTAGTTAAACCTATCGCAGTGGATTGGTTTGCTTCAATTCCATCGGTATAGCCCTCAAGCTGATCTACAAATCCAGAAATCGCACTACTTGTAGTATTTGCGCTGGTCAGCAATCCTTCAAGTCCGTCTACATATCCGTTTAGGGAGGTAATGAGCGATTCTAACGTATCAGTGTAAGACGCAACATCTATTAAGCGATCGCGGATTATTTCAAGTAGCGATGTTTGCACCTGTTGGTTGGCACTACTTGCATCGCCTCCGCCCGCAGAGCCGTTATAACCATTCGTAACTAGGGAGCCGTCGTTCCCCACAGCGATCGCTCTTATGGTTCCGTCAGGTGCAATGCCCTGTAAAAGATTTGCAGACATAGAGATAACTTAATAGGTAATGGGTAATAGGTAATAGGGAAGAGAGGTAATAGGTAATGGGGAATGGGGAATAGGCAAGAAAATAAAAGCATTCCCTATTACCTATTCCCTAATTTAATAATTACCCCCTTTTATAACTTATCTATGCTGAGAGTGCTTGTATTAGCTGGGCTTTCGTCATTACGTTATAGTTCTTGACCTTTGCCTGAGATGCCTTTTTCTTGAGTTGTCGAATATTTAGTTGAACTAGATTATTTTTGGGTGGCGCTGATGGCAATAAAAGCAACCCTTGTTGAACGTTGCACAGGGAAGGAGCCTTGGGGATTTCATTTATTTCAGTTGGAAGTATCCGTATTTCTGGTATAACAGGGAGTTCCGCATTAGAAACTTTATCCGCCTCCTCAAATATTGGCTTTAGTACCTCTGCACATATACCTTGGAATTGGGGAGCAGCCTTCCCCCATTCCTCTAGTAAACCTAGTACAAAGTTAGCAGCCATTAGTGCGGAATAGGCTAAAGCGATTGCATCAATAGATAATGTGAGAATGTGTTGAATATTCATGGTAATTAAAGTTCTGTGGTTAGTAGTAGACAGCCGCGCGGATTAAACTAAGCGGATTCAGTATATAGCTGTTGCCAGAGTGGTTCTGCTTGAGCTTTGTCCGCAACTTCTTGAATAGATAGCAATCGCAGTTCTATTACTTCGTTGTAAAAGGCTGTACCGAAGTTTTCAGCTAATGCTGGTAATAAAATGGCTTGGTCACAAAATGAATACTCGCATACAAACCCCAACGGAGTAATGACGATAGGATAATCAGAACCCCCACCAGTCATACGCTCGAACTGCTCTTGCTGATATTGATATTCGTAGGTTGATAGTTGCATTGTTTTTCCTTAATTGACCAACGTGTAGAGATGTTGGGAGGCGGTGTAGAGGTTGCCTCTATAAATAGTATGTGCGATCGCATCCTAATTTGGTTAAAGTTGAGATGAATAGTTTTTAAAGTAACAACATAGTTTGTAACAATGGCACGCCGGAACGCTCACCCAGGGAAGAAAGAAGATACGGCATCTCGTAGGCTCCAAGCTATGGAACTACGGAAGGCGGGAAAAAACTATCGTGCTATTGGGAAGGAGTTAGGTATTAGTGAAGCCCAAGCTCATCGAGACGTTGCAACTGTAGTTAAATCAATCACAAAACTATCAACAGAAACGGCTTTGGAACATCAAGCTTTGGAATTAGAACGATTGGAAATGGCAATGGCTGCGATCGCTCCCCAAGTGCAAAAAGGATATCTGCAAGCAATTGACCGATGGCTAAGACTATGTGAATCTAGGCGCAAGTTGCTAGGAATTGATGCGCCAGCAAAGCAAGAAATTAATAGTAATACTGCAATTTCGCTTAGTAAGCATAATTACAGCAATATGGATGCTGAAGAGCTTAGTCGGCTGTATATGACAAAACTCCAGAATGCGTCCGAAAACTAGAACAAACTTAACTGATTGTAGTTAGCGGCAGTCTTGCCCAGCACCTTTAGGATTTTGAGCCACCTAGAGTGCAAGTAAAACGGTTGACGACTATACCATTCATGAGGGTCGCGATCGCCCTTGCTAGCATTACAGGTAGGGCAAGCAATGACTATATTACCCAGCGTGTCACAACCCCCTTTTGCGACAGGTAGAAAGTGGTCGATTTGGTAAGAGGTTTTGTTTTGCCTATCAATAGAGCAGCCGCAGTAACAGCACTTGTTATCAAATTCGGCGATTCTCACGCAAACTTGAGCAGGGGTAATCTTAATTCTATGAACTAATCGACGCTGCGCTCTATAGCGACTGCTAGCAATACGTTTTAGTTCTGGGTTTTTGATTTGGTACAGTCGCCTAGTTTCTTTAATTTTATCTGCGTTCTTGAGCCTATAAAGGCGATCGGCTTCTCGCTTTTTCTCTTTGTTCTTTAGCCTAGATTTTAAAGCTTGCGCCCTATACTTTTCTGGATTTACCCAGTAGGCTCTGCGTCTATTTTCTCTTGCTTTTTCTGGATTATTACAATACCAGTTGCGGGATTTCTCTTTGTGATACTCTGGATTTTCCCAGTATTTTCTACGCATATATTCACGAACGCGATCGCGATTATTGTTTTTCCAATTTATAGAAATAGCTCTATGTTTTTCAGGCTCTTTGTAATAAGCCTCTAACCTGTATTGGCGATAGCGTTCGGGGTCTTCTGCTCTATATTTTCTTGTGTAATTGTTGTGCCTTTCTGGGTCTTTCTTCCTGGCTTCTTGTAATTGTTCTTTGCCGCATTGGACACATTTGCGATGCGAACAGTATCTCAACGTTTTACCCGTGTCGTTCCAATCGTGTTTTCTAGGACAAAGCTTGCCAAGATAAAACTTGGTCGCGTCAAAAGATAAAATGGTCATACATCCTACTCACATTAGGGTGTTAATCCTTGCATTCTGACTGCCAAGAAAAGAATGCAGGGTATTATTATATTTTAACAGATAATGGCTGTATTTCTGTGGTGGTAAGTATTACAGACGACAAGGCTTCACTAATTAAAAGGCTTCGTGTTTTAGATCGAGCAAGCGTTGACGCTGATTTTAGAAGTCTTGTGTTAGCTCGTTCTGCAAAGGATATTTGTTTCTGGATTAATACTTTTTCTTTTACCTACGACCCTAGACGATCGCCCGCCACTATTCCATTTGAACTTTACCCTATACAAGAAAAGTATCTTAAATGGCGGCAGCAAAGGCGGCAGCTTAAAGAGCATGGCATTGTTGAAAAGTCTCGTGATATGGGCGTGTCGTGGCTTAATTGTGCAGCACAGCTTCACGCTTGGTTATTTGAGCCTGGATATGCTGGAATTATGGGGTCACGCAAAGAGTTATTAGTAGACAGATTAGGCGACCCGTCGAGCCTATTCCAGAAAATCAGAATGATGATTGATAACCTACCTTATTGGATGTTGCCCAGGTCGCACGTTGACGGCTATTTAAAACTAATCAACAATGACAACGGCGCAACGATAACTGGGGAAGCGGGCAGTGCAATTGGTCGGGGTAGTAGAGCGGCAGTAGTCGATTTAGATGAGGCGGCTTTTTTAGAGCGAAGTCAATTAATTGATGCGGCAGTTTCCCAAACGTCTGAGGTTGTTATCTACACTTCAACGCCTAATGGCTCAGGTAATTCGTTCTACCAAAAGCGCTTCTCTAATAAATATCCGGTTTTCACCTTTCATTGGAAGTCACATCCGTTGAAAGACCAACAATGGTACGAAAAGCAAAAAGCCATGCTCGATCCGGTGATTGTCGCGACTGAAATAGATATTGACTATTCAGCCTCTATCGAGGGTATCTTTATTGAGGCGAAGTGGGTGCGTGCTGCTATCAATTACCCGTTGTCAGGCGCAACGTTTCGGGGAGAGGATTCTCCCCGAAAGCTTGCTTCACAAGGCGCGGCTATAACAGCAGGACTAGACGTTGCTACTACTGGAAAAAACAAAAATGTGTTCGTAGTTAGACAAGGATGCAAAGCGATCGCTCTTCAAGATTGGCAAGGGCTAAATACGACAGAAACAACTTTTAAAGCGCAAGAATTAATCAAATCATTTAAGGCAACTCACCTTAACTTTGACGTTGATGGGGTTGGGGCTGGAGTCGCTGGTACTTTAGAAACTACGCCGGATATTGGTTTTACTTTTAATCCCGTGCATGGCGCAGGCAGTCCCAGCGATCGCTTTTGGGTAGGTGAAGATAAAACAAGCAAGGAGAAATTTCATAATAGACGGGCGGAGCATTACGGACTTTTACGCGAGAGATTCCGCAAAACTTACGAGATGGTAGAAGGTATTGCTAAATATCCAGAAAATGAATTAATTTCAATCCCCAATCACGCAACTCTTATTGCACAATTAAGTCAGCCCCTTCGTAAATTTACAAGTTCGGGGAAGATACTTTTAGAATCTA
Organism: Chroococcidiopsis sp.; assembly: GCF_051657925.1. Classification (NCBI taxonomy): domain Bacteria; kingdom Bacillati; phylum Cyanobacteriota; class Cyanophyceae; order Chroococcidiopsidales; family Chroococcidiopsidaceae; genus Chroococcidiopsis; species Chroococcidiopsis sp. The sequence goes on along the minus strand of NZ_JBOFLP010000215.1, from coordinate 13,979 downwards.
AGGATGATATGCGGAGACGTGGCAACGAGAGTCCCGACTATGCTGACGCATTAATGTATGCGTTCATAGATCCGCCGGAAGATTGGGCGGGTGCGATCGCAGTTGGGGAAACTAGAGCAGGGTACGCCCTAGACTGGTAATCAAAATAAAGGAATTTGCACTTTTATGGTCGCCACGAACGGTAATAAAAAAATAGCCTCCGATCAGATTGGTGAAATCTCAAGTGTCGCGCGTGACTATCCTGCTGGACTTGCGTCCTATAGTCGTTATTTTTTAAACCGAGAAGATGGGCGAATTATTGCTAGAGGTAAAGGTCAAAAACTTTCGGATATATACAGGGATACAGAAAAAGATGCACAAATTAGGCAGGGTTTAGCTCAAAGATATGGCGCAGCCCTAGCCCGCGAGACTGTAGTAGAACCAGCCTCTCAAAGTAGGCTTGATAAAAAAGTAGCTGATGAAGTACGAAACCAAATAAAAAATCTCAATCGCCGCAAACCTCAATTGCTAAAGAGCAAAAACGCTGTTTATAGTTTCGGTGACTTCGACTTTTTCACGCGTGGAATGCTTGATGCAATCTACATGGATTACGCTGTTGCAGAGATTGATTGGGCACTAGAGGGCGATCGCGTTGTAGCTAGACAAATTTGGAATCGCGATCAGTCACGTTTCATTTTTGATATTGCTGATGGTGGTTACGAGTTGCGGTTGCTCACTTTTGAATCAATGTTTGAAGGTATTGTCCTACCACCACGCAAATTTTTGGTTCACTCAGTAGGTAGTCCTGATGGTAATCCTTATGGCGGAGGACTTGCGGAAACTTTATTTTGGTGGGTTTGGTTTAAGCGGCAAGAATTGCGTTTTTGGTTAGTTTTTTCTGATAAATATGGCTCCCCTACTCTCAAAGCCCAGTACGAAACTGAAGCACAAAAAAATAAATTGTTGGAAATCATGCGTAATGTTTCTCAGCAGGCAGGGGTAGCATTACCCAAAGGTGCAACTTTAGAGCTTTTGTCTGCTGCTACTTCTCACACCAGCACTTACAAGGAACTATGCGATTATTGTGATGAGCAAATTACATCAGTAATTCTCCTACAAAACTTGACAACAAATGTTAGTGGCGGTTCTTATGCTGCTTCGGAGACGCATTTTGAAGTATTGAGCGAGTTGGTTGATTCAGACACTAGCGCTCTTACTTCAGGACCATTTAACGATCTAGCCTCTTGGATTTGTGAATTTAACTTTGGTATAGATGCAACTCCACCACTAATCTATAAACCCCGTGTTCGTGTAGCTGACGAAGCCCGTGCAAGACGTGACGCGGTTTTAGTAGGGTTAGTCCAAAAGCCCATGTCAAACCAATACTTATCCACGCATTACGATATTTCTTTCAAGTCTGACGAGGAGATTGCTGCGGAGGAAAAAGCAAAAGCCGCCCTCGCGCCACCAGAGACACCACCAGGACAAAACGAGGATACACCCTTTGTTTTCTCCGAAGGAATCGATCCTATTCAAATGATTGACAAGTTAGCTAGTAATGGAGCATCAATAGCTGAAGTTGAGACAATGGTCGATTTATTGATTAATTCAGTTGGCAACAAATCTTTATAGGAGTCATCCCACCCAGATGCCCCTATACTCCTTTTTAGTTTATTGGGAAGTAAGCGGATACAGTCGGCGCAGACATTAGTTCGATTTGCTTTGGTTAGAAGCTTTCTGCAAATCTTGCAATTTTTTGCATCGTTACTTCTAAGCTCTAGAACTTTTGCCCATTTGCGTTGAAGACAGAAAGTTGGTTCAGGGAAAAATACATTAACAACCTTCATTATTTTAGCTAGTCGCCGGAAGCCCCACGCTCTACCTGTACCCAGGTGAGCGTTGGGATGGATAGGCGGGCGGCAACGATTGTATCTCCGATGATGTTGAGCCGCAGGCTCAACAGGAGAGGAGATATATGAGGAGTCGCCAATATATTTATTAGTTAGGAGATAAATAAATCTCCCTAGAAATGCTACAATAGTTGTATGCTTAACCTTACATACAGCTACCGAATTTATCCAAATGTTTCCGCCGAAAGCATTATGCTTGATTGGTTGGAGCAATCGCGCCGTGTCTACAACTATGCGTTGGCAGAACGACGGGACTGGATAAAGTCGCGCAAATGTGCGGTTAATGCTTGTAGTCTTAAGTCGGAATACATCATTCCAGCCGATACCCCTTATCCCAATTACTACGCCCAAAAGCGCAATTTGACGCAAACGCGAAAAGTAATTCCCGCTCTTGATAACGTTCACTCGCAAGTATTGCAGGAGACGTTGGCAAGACTGGACAAGTCTTTTCGTTCTATGCAGGAACGGGGTTTTGGCTTTCCCCGCTTCAAGAAGTACGGGCAGATGCGTTCTTTGTTGTTCCCCCAGTTCAAAGCTAATCCCGTCACAGGATGGTATATAAAACTGCCCAAAATTGGGGCTGTGCGAATAAACCTGCATCGCCCAATTCCTGAAGGAATGGTCGTCAAGCAAGTGCGGGTAGTTAAAAAGGCATCGGGTTGGTACGCCATGCTGGTGTTGCAATCCGATGTCGCTATTCCAGACGCAATACCTACTGGTACTTCTATCGGCATCGACCTGGGGCTGCTCAGTTTTCTGGCGACCAGTACAGGAATTATGGTTGCTCGCCCTAAATTCTTTGTTCAGTTGCAAAGCAAGCTTAAATGGCTGCAACGTCAACTCAAGGATAAGGTCAAAGGCTCGAACAACTATCGCAAAGCTCAAAAGCAAATAGCCAAGTTGCACGAACACATCCATAGTACCCGTCGTGAGTTTCATTTCCTTGTTGCTCATCAGCTTTGTGATGACGCGGGAATGATATTTGCCGAGGACTTGAATCTGAAAGCCCTGGCAGGTGGAATGTTGGCAAAGCATTGTTTGGATGCTGGTTGGGGCGGGTTTTTGGAGATTTTGGGTTGGGTATGTAAAAAGCGAGGGGTATATTTTGCCAAAGTTGACCCCAGGGGGACGAGCCAAACTTGCCCCAATTGTGGAGCGCATACTGGGAAAAAAGAGCTTGATGAGCGAGTGCATAATTGCTCTGAATGTGGATATATTACAGACCGAGATGTGGCTGCGGCAATAGTCGTAGAGCAGAGAGGTCTTGCAGCCGTTGGACAAACGGTGATGCTGGCTGTGGAGGAAGACTGCCTGGGAGTCCCCGTGAAGCAGCAAAATCCGAGAGGCGACTCTTTGGAAGCCCGCACTGTATTCGGTACTCCGAATCAGTGACGGGAGGATGTCACTCTGTACTTCAGCAATATATCGTCAGAGTACATACCTTCTTTATAGTCAACAATAATTGCTTGTAGTACATCATTAGGGAAAATTATTTTGGCTCCCATGACCTCAACTCTTGCAGAGAAACTATTAGTATTATATCGTACATCGCGCCCCCTTGAATATACTGAGACATCAGGAGTAACAGCGCTGGAATGGAGCCAGAGCATACTAAAACGGTTAGATGTACAGAATGGCACAACACTAGAAAAAGAAAACTTAGATTCACCTTCTGACTATGCTGAATCCAAAGTCCGCGTCGGTACTACTGTTAGTTGGAAGTATGGCTCAGGTACAGCGACGGGGAAAGTTATTAAGGTTTACCGCGATCGCATCACCCTAAAACTAGGTGATTCAGAAATTACCCGCAATGGTAGCGAGGATGACCCAGCATTGCTCATCAAACAAGAGAACGGGGCAAAGGTTTTAAAGCTATTTTCGGAGGTAAGAATATCTACTTCTGATTATGCTGATGTTGCTGAGGCAATAGACTTTAAAACCGCTCCTGCTGTCAAGCCTAAAGGCATTCGGTGCGGTAACTCTTACATATCTGCAAAAAAGACTTGCAAAATAGGTCTTACAGGGGATGCGGCAAAAGCTGCGGATTATTTAGATGCGAAAGTTCCTAAAGCTAAAGCCGAACCAAATGCCAATTCTGTTCCATTAGCCCAGACTGGAACAACAGCAGAAGAACGTAAGCAGTTCATAAAAGATAGACCGCAGTCTAAGTCAAGGCTTCCTGAAGCTAAAAAAGCTGTCAAAAAAATTCCTGGCGCTCCACCTCCACACCCTGAAGAAGTAATGGCATTGCAGGAATATACAGGGCTTTCTTACGGTGCTGTCAACGCGGCTTTACGTGGCAACGATGCAACGGTACTTGCCAAACCACTAACAGCAGCACAAAAAACTAAATATCTAGAAGATGCTAAGTTTGCGTCTGCTGCGCTAGATGCCCTGCCCAATTATGAAGGCACAGTTTACCGAGGGGCAGCGTTACCAAAGAGTATTGTTAGTCAATATCAAGTAGGCAAGACTATAACTGAAAAAGCATTTACTAGCACGAGTGGAAAACCAGATGTAGCCGATAATTTTGCAGTTTCGGGCGATGGTGCGATTGCTGTTAAATACACAATCGCCTCTAAAAAAGGAAAATCTATTAAATCGCTATCAGCAGTCCCTGGGGAAGAAGAGATTTTATTTAATGCAAACACTCAATTTAAGGTGTTAGCGAATAAAACAAAGATTGGTATAACTCACATTTATTTAGAGGAAGTTTAAGTGAGCGAACTAACGCTGCGAGAAAAACAACTGTTGGCACAGATGGAAGCGGATGAGGAGAAAGCAGAGGCAGAAGAACGCAATAAACCAGAGAGCGATCGCGTTCAACCCATGCCCTTTGATAAAACAGATTTTCCTATAGGAATACCAGATGTTGAAAGCACCGACGAACCCAACGCAGGATGAGTTAAAAGCGATCGCCAAATACATCATTCAACAATCCTATGACGATGGGGTTGCCTCTCTTGCCTTAGAACGCACAGATAATGGCTTTGCAGGACAATTTAGCGACGCTACCGATCCCAAAAAGATAATGGAGTACACCTTAGAAAAGTCTGGCGATACTTGGGAATTAGGATATAAAGCCCTATCTGGGGTTGAGGATACCGAGGATTTTAGTGAGGTGGAGGTTGAACCGATATGGAACGAGCCACCGTTCGACTTTGGCGAGGAGGAAATCGACCCTGCCGATTTATATACCTCTCAAGCGATCGCCCTTGCCGCCCCTATATTTTCTGAGTGGCTAGAGCAAGTCGAAAATCATATTTTTGATGGCGCGACCGATTTGAGTCAAGTACGCGATCGCATAGAATCAGCTTTCGGCGAAATGGATGCTGCTGATTTTGCCCAACTGATGCAAGAAACGATGCTTGCAGGCTATGGCGCGGGTAGATATCAAGTCCAAGAAGAAACGGCGATTGATGAAGAGTTTGCTGAAACTTTAGAATTTGCTACCAAAAAATCTAAAAACCCTCGCACCTGCAAAAAAGGGTTTCCTTGTGGCAATTCCTGCATCAGCCGTACAAAAATGTGCAAAAAGCGATTAGAAGGGCAATATGCAACGGCAGCCCAGTGGCTAGAGAGTAAATTACTGCCATTGCCTAATAAAAAGAATCACTTTCCCCATACAGAATTTATAGAGCAGGGTTATTCAGCTATTGGGACTTCAAGGATGGCGGAAATAGATAGTTTGCTAAAAGGCGACCCCATAGAGAAGGAGCGATTAAGTAATGAGTATATGGCGGTGCAAAAAGAGTTTATGGCAGCACTCGATAATAACAAGATGCGTGTTAGAGATAGAGAAGCTGTTAGGGCAAAACACAAAGCTGCTGAGGATGCGTACTTCAATTACGAAAAATACAACCGTCGTCAAGCTGCTCAAAAAATGGAAGAATTTAGGTTGCAACTTGTAAGCGAAGGATTGTCACGTACTGAAGCCAAAAAGACTTTAGAGACAATTGATTTTGATACTGATTCCTTAAATTCAATAAATAAATCTCTAAAAGGTGATTTTACGAGGACTGATTTAGATGAGGCAATAATAGAGTTTCGCCAACTAACAAATAGTAAAAGCAGTGCATCTCTCAAATCAGTCAAAAATTCATATTTTGCCGATGGCAGAGCTTATGCAACCCGAACTGGAGATTTAAGTATTGGATCGTCACCAGATAAAAGAGTGATTTTCCACGAACTAGGACATCATTTGGAATTTGAATCGGATACTACCTTGCAAGCGGCTAAATCCTGGATTGAAAGCCGAAAGACGGGCGAACCTAAAAAACTAAACGAACTTACAGATAGTCCCTATGACGACGATGAAATTGCTTACCCCGATAAATTTATTAAGCCTTACGTAGGCAAGATTTATCCTGATGCAACGGAGGTGATATCGATGGGGATAGAACACTTTACCAGTGGCAGAATGATGTTAGAACTGTATGAAAAGGATTCAGAACATTTTGCTTTCACAGTAGGAGCAATTAGACAGTGATTAAATACGAGTTAATTGATAAAGTTCGCCGCACTGTAACTATTAGCTTGGAAGCTTCGTCGCCTCATGAAAGGGCAAATATAGTTATAGCTGGTGATGAATCTTTAAAAGCGATTGTCTCTGATAAATTATCTCGTTCCTATGGAGCTTTTGGTCACACCGTAGGCGAAGTAACCAGCCCCATAGATTTGGATTCGGCGCTCCGTAGCTCGGTTTTCAAGGATTATCGAATCGGACTAACGCAAGGTAAGGAATTAGTGAGTAGTTACGGCTCAGGCATTCCAAAGGGAGCAGTGACTTGAACTTACTTGAAAACCCAACAAAATCACAAATGGACACGGTGCTGCGCCAAATTATTCAATCCCAGTACAAGGATAGGGTGGGAGCGATCGCGTATAAAAGGGCGGTAAGTGGAGGGATTGAGGGTAAATTTAAGGATGCTCTTAATCCAAAGCGTATCTTTGAATTTTTAATCAAAGATGGTGAACTAAGTTACAAAGTTGATTCTTGGGACGAGGAGGAGGACGAGTGAAACGCGGTTTGTTCCTAGCACACAACCCTCCCAGCCCTAGTAATACACATTTCCCAATCGAAGCCCTAAAAGCAGCATACGAATTTTTGCAAGCAGGGATAGATTGCAACTGGGTGATGTTCGTAGAACGTAAACGCCGACAAAATGCTGAATACCAGTTTTGTAAAAGCACAGACTTATTGAGCCTATCCCTTCCAGGTAATACTACTTTAAAGCTCTGGGAGTTACTTAAGGGTAATTACGATCGCACACGGTTTTTGCCTACTGCCTATCTAACGGAAACGGGCTATGTTTTTGTAGTGCTACTAGATACCAGCAAGTATAGGACTGATGGCTAAATCCCCATTTTTGCAACCATTCCCTGCCGCGATCGCCTTCTTTGCAAAAAAATTACCAATCCCTACAGAAAATTGGAAAACGATTGCTGAGGAATACCAAGCGATCGCATTCACAATTGCGGGCATAACGAAAGTCAGTATTTTAAAAGATTTGCAGGATGCGATAACCGATGCTTTAGAAAAGGGTATTTCACCTGAGAAATTTCGCGTGGACTTTGCTGACATTATGGTTAGACGGGGTTGGTCGCCCAACTTTTCCCCCTACCGTGTAAACCTTATCCTCTCTCAGTTAGTGAGAAACTCCTATCAATTTGGTCGCTGGGAGCAGATGGAGGACCCCGACCTGAAGCGTAGAAGACCCTACCGCCAGTGGATTCACGGTGATAGCCCCGTTCCACGTCCGCACCACCTCCAGCAACACTTAAAATGTTATCCTGCTGACTCCGATATATGGAAAGCAATTCACCCTAGTCCGTTTGGTTGCAGATGTCGAGCATTTGCTTTAAGCGATCGCGATATGAAGAGAGAAGGGTTAACACTATCAACGCCGCCCAAGCTAGCAGAAGTCGCAGAACCAGGTTTTAGCAAAGGCTACCCCAAAAGCCTAAAAGAGCAGAGGCAGCAGTTGATAGATAGAGCGATCGCATCCTTGCCCCCAAATTTAGCGTCATTGTTGGAGGACGATGTTAAAAATAACGGTTGATGACTCCCAATTGCAAGCCGCTTTTGCTCGTTTGCGGCAGCGATCGCAAGATTTGAGAGCGCCTATGAGCGATATAGGGGAATATACCCTGAGAAGAGTTGATGATGGATTCCGTAAGGAGCAGTCATTCTATGGCGTTCCTTGGCAACCGTTAAAACCTCGTACTATCAAACAGAAGCAGAAAAAACGACAAATATTAAAGGTGCTTCAGGCGACTGGAACCTTTCGCGCTTCATTTTCGTACGACGCAGGCACAGATTTTGTAGAAGTCGGTAGTAACCGCGTGGGGAAAAATGGGGTTAGCATTGGTCTACTGCATCAGTTAGGTTCGAGACGTATGCCTGCACGCCCAACTTTGCCCGATGCCAATAGAGGCTTACCTCCTGCTGACACTGAAGAAATACTATCTATCTTAGAAGAGCATATTATAAGTGCTTGGTAGTTCAAACCTGAAAATACTCTAGCTTTTTCCCCAAAGCGATCGCTACCCGCATCAATGCGATCGCACGCGGCGAAACTACGCCCATCTCCCAATCGCTAATAAGCTGCTGCGACGCAAACACGGCTTTACCTAGCTCGTCTTGAGTCAATCCAGATTCAACACGAGCAATCTTTATTTTGCGCCCTAGACGCTGTTCTTGAGTTAAAATTTCGCGCATTTACTAGAAATAGGCGTACGTTACGTCACACGGGAGTAATAGCCTTAATTTTAACCCACGCAGATTTAATCTAGTAGAGATATCTTGTGGGCAATAGTTGCAGTGGCTGTAATTCTTGAAACGCCAGAAAAAGAATTAGAGATCGAGTTCTTGAGATGTGGCACGCATACATCTATGAGCGGTAGTAGCCACAATTTTACTCATGACATTGCTCAAGAAGTAGTTGATACCTACAACCCAGACATTTTTAAGGCTCCACTAATAGTTAGTCATAAGACAGGGAAATATAGCGATCGCCAGATTGTTGATTCAGAACTAGCTTTCGGTACGCCTAAATTGTTGAGGAAGGTAGGCGATCGCGTTAAAGCAATATTTGAGAAAATATCCCCCGAATTTGTAGAGTGGGTTCGCAATAGCCAGATTTTGGGCATTTCTCCCTCATTCTATCCACCAGACCACCCCAGTAACCCCACTCCTGGTAAATGGAGTTTGCGTCATATCGCGGGATTGGGGAAGAGTCCCCCAGCGATTAAGGGATTAGCATCGTTGTCGCTCTCAGAATTTCTAGCATCTGCAAAAGGCGCAATTGACCTTAATGAGTTTGATTTAAGCAGTAATGAAGGGATTGTAACGCTGGATTTTATGGGAAATGATCGCATGATTATTTCTTTATTTCAGCGCCTCCGAGACTACTTAATTGATACTGGCGGGTTAGAAACAGCAGATAAAATCATTGCGCCTTATGAACTGCAAATGCTCTCTGAAACAAGAACTGAACCAGATTACCAAATGGAAATGCTGGATCGTCTGACTCTGAGAGTTCAACAGTTAGAGTCACAAGTTTCACCACTACAAAACTATAAGGAAATGACAGAAGAAACAACTAAACTAGAAACCGATTTGCACCAGCGTGAAGCCAAGCTTGAAGCTACAGCCGCAGAACTAGCAAAGCAAGCGCAAAAAATAGCGGCTCGTCAAGCAGAACTTGACCGCAAAGAAGACACCGACTTTGCTGAATCCTTAATTAAGGATGGACGCGCTTTACCTAATGAAAAAGAAAAACTCGTAACCATGATGGGGACGATGAGAAAAAGCGAAACTGTGGTGGAATTTAGCGAGGATGATAAACCCCAAATGCTAGATGCCTTCAAAGATATGTTATCTAAGCGTCCGCCAGTAATAGCTTTTGGGGAACACGCAAAGCCTGATGGCAAACCCAAACATGGGTCTATCAATTTTTCCGCTCCCGAAGGAACGGAAGTAGATATGGAGGCGCTGGAAGTGCATGAAAAAGCCCTAGCGTACCAAGAAGCACATCCAGGAACTGATTATATGAGCGCGATCGCGAAAGTAGGTTATTAATGGCAACTTCATTATTTCACGTAGCCCATAAGGCAATTGAAACGCGCACCGTAACTCTAGCAGGAACTGCAACAATGGGGCGGGCGATTGGGTATGACTCCTTGCAAACGTCTACTGCTGGCGCACAGAACGTTTGGGGCGTGGCGACAACTTCAGGAATAATCGGCGATCGCATTGGGGTTGTCACCGAAGGTTCTGTCCCGGCTGAAGCAGGCGCGGCTATTACTATCGGGCAACAGTTAGCCACCGATGCTCAGGGGCGTTTCGTTCCTGCTACTACTGGGCAAGCCATATTTGGTAAAGCCCTTGGAGCAGTAAGCGGCGCAGGCAAGTTTTTTGAAGTACATATTACACGTGAAGGGGCGAAAACCTAATGCCTTTGATGACGCTGAAGGCTACACGGGTAGTCGATCCAATCCTTACTACCGTCGTTCAGGGGTATGTACAACCTGAATTTGTAGGAAACGCTTTGTTTCCTCCGGTTCCTGTTTCTAAAAGAGCGGGCTACGTAATTGAATTTGGTAAGGAAGATTTTGCCCTATTTGATACTCGCCGCGCACCAGGGGCAGCAACCAAGCGCCGAAATATTAACTATGGCAACAGAAGTTACAATCTCTACCAGGATAGGTTAGAAGGGGAACTGCCCCGCGAACATATAGAAGAGTCGGAAGGGTTAGGATTTAACCTACAAACCGAGACTGCCGAAAGCACGATGCGCTCTATCCAATTGCGCTTGGAGTATGACCAAGCAGCGATCGCAACTAATGCTGCTAATTATGATGCGAACCACAAGGTAGTCCTTAGTGGCACAAGCAAGTGGAGCGACCCTAACAGCGACCCTGCAGGCGATATTCGTTCTTGGAAGCAAGCAATTCGCGGGACTATTGGCACGTATGGCAACACGCTTTTATTAGGTGCAAAAGTATTTGATACATTTGTTGAACACGAGCAGACCAAAGACAAAATCAAGCATACGTCCTCAGCTTCGATTACCGCAGATGCGATCGCTGCTATGTTCAACTTAGATAAAGTAGTAGTCGCCAGTCCCTTAATTCTCAATAATGAGACAGGGCAATTAGTTGATATTTGGGGCGATGTAGCAATCTTGGCTTATGTCCCGCAAAGAGTACAGAGCCGTCGCCAACCATCCTACGGTTATACCTATACATTACAAGGATATCCAATGGTTGAACGTCCTTATTATGATGATAACCATGCCAGCTTTTACTATCCCGTCACTGCCGAGCGCAGCCCAGAATTGGTAGGGCAAAGCGCTGGCTTCCTCGCACAAGGTCTTCTGTAAAGCAAGAATTGAAAAACATTGTTAGGTATCGTCAATGAGCCAATATAAAGCACTAACGCCCCTGCAACACAACGGCAAACCTGTGAAAGAAGGTGCAACAATCGAAATGTCACAAGAGGATGCCGAATCTTTGATTGAGATGGGAGCGATCGCGCCTTTAGGTAGCCCTCCCCCTTCTTCGACCTCACCTGTCGGCAGCCCAGACAAAGAGGATACGATGATTGTCACGCAACAAGTGAGCGATCGCGCCCCAGAAGAAGTTGATGTAGAAAGCGCTCCAATTTCAACGGCACGTAAGCAACAGCAGAAGAAGCCGGAGGCGTAGATGAGTTATGCAACAGTGGAAGATTTCATTTCTTATTTTGGGCAACAAGAAAGCCTTGAGCTTTCTAACCTAAATGACCCAATGGCAACAGAAGTAAATCTACCCCTTCTGCAACAACACCTTAATTACGCAACAGCGGAGATTAATGGCTATATCGCAGGTAATTACAACTTACCTTTGCCTACAATCCCGCAAATCTTGATTTATCACACCTGTGATGTAGCTCGTTACCGAATGGATATCTACAAGTCCCGCGAGGATGTTGTAGATAGATACGAGAGAGCGATCGCTTATTTAAGAGATGTTTCTAGGGGCATTGTCAATCTTGGCTTAGACCAAAACAATGTTGAGGTTGAAACCGTCGCCTTAGAACCAGCTTATTTCTCCGCTTTACCAGTATTCACAATTGATAGCTTGCGAGATTTTTAGTGATTTTAGCTGAGATAGAAAACGCGATCGCTACCCTAATCAAAGCGCCAATGGAAGCATTAGGCGTTCGTGTTCGGGTCACTCCCGACAGCGATAACAGTGGAGTGAATACGCGCGGCTATCTCTTAATCGGTTACACGGGTTCTAGCTTTACCTCTGTAAACCAGAAGGTTATAACCCAGCAGCAACGCACCCTTGAATACGAACTTTCATTGGCTTACAAGGACCTGCAAACCCATAAAGACAACTATTTAGTCATAGAAAAGTTACTACATTTACTAACAGGATTTCAACCAATTGATTGCGATGGGGAGTATGGCGCACTATACCCAAGCCGCGACAGCTTTGTTGGATCGGGAGATGGCTACTGGCGGTACGCCCTCACCTTTCAAATGATTGTAGATCACCCATTATTGGAGCATTCAGATGAGTGAAGAATTAAAAAAGTACAAAGTTCTGAAACAACTTGGTTGGAATAAAGGCGTTTATGCCGAGGGCGATACGGTGGAGATGGAGCCGAGATTTGCTGAGTATTACATCAATGAGAAAGTTTTGGAGGAGGCAGACGGGGCAAGCCTTGTTGAAAATGAAGCTGCTCTAAAGGAACCTGAGAAAGAAAAAGTTATCGCACCATCACTTACAACCGAAACGGAGGAAGTCTAGTGGCTAATTTTTTGACCAATGGGGTGCAGAAGATTATTTACATTAGCTTGCGAGAAGTAATAAACGATCGCTTATTAGTGCTGCCGTCTCCCTCAGAATTTAGCTGGGACTTTGGGTTCGAGCAGCAAGAAATTAGCCAAACTAGCGATTTGGGTGAAACCTACGTTGCAGATGTCATTACTACAAGCAAAAACCCCAAAATTACTGCTGTGTATGGAAGTTTGACTAAAGAGTTGCTCGCGCTCAAAACTGGCTATAAGCTAGCCTCGCAAGCAGATACGGGAATTTACGCTCGCACACTTCAAGTTAAACAAGGGACAATTGCCGCTGTAATTACAGGGCAAGATGGCTTTGGGATGGTTGCCGACACTTGCAGCGCCTCTGTACTAAGGAAAGGTATCTCTATTCCTTTAGCTCGGCAACCGTTTGCGAGTTTTGATGAAGCAACGGCAGATTCATTTGCTAATGGAGCAAGTGCAACTTTCAAGTTTAGCGATGATATTGTATCCGCTAAAGAATGGGTAACTGTTTATGGCACTTACCCGCTGACTGAGGCAGAAGTGTTGTCTGAGGAGCCTTTTGATACTTTCACCGCTTCTTTGGTTGGAATCCTACATGATAAAACAGTATTTAATATTGTTTTTGACCCTGTAGTATTGAGCCGTGCTGATAGTAACACAATTGACTTTGGCGCAGACACGCAAGAGTTAACTTTCTCTGTAACTGACCCTTCCTGCGTCCCACAAGTCAAGTTTTTAAATAGGCTTCGCACTTGCTAAGTATTAATACTTATGAAAGAATTAAAAATTAGACTAGCAAACACCCTAATCATCCTCAAACCCGTTGCCTTTGCTAATTTGCAGGCATTAGAAACAATGCTTGAGGAGTTGCAGAGCTATTGGTTGGGGCATGAGGTAGCGATCGCTGACTTGCTATTATCTGCTGATAGTGCGATCGCGCTTTCATTGGCTCAAAAAATTCTATCACTGCACCCCAGAATTGACGAACCAGGAACGATGGGTTTTGATGTCAATCTGCTAATGGACGATTTACCGCAGTTTGAGGAGTTTTTTTTAGCAATTAGAAACGAGGAAGACGATAAGCTTGATGTTTTTAAGGGTGGATTAATTACCCAACTTAATAAGTTCAGTGCAATAAATAAGTACCAACGCGCGGTGAAGCTGCTAACCGAGCGAACAGAGAAGCAGACATCCCAAGCTCAGGAATCTTCGAGTGTGACTTCCTAGCCGATTTATGTTTAATTACCGGAAGTTTTGGAGATGCGAT
>NZ_JBOFLP010000214.1:0-17200 GCF_051657925.1 Chroococcidiopsis sp. | reverse complement strand
ATCTTTTCTCCCACCAATCCACCCAAAGGCACGGTATCGATCGCACCATCGAGTTCTGGTAGTGCATATAGTACGACACTTTGCAAGCCCCCGATTCCTTGGCGCGTCCAAGAATGGATGTCTTGAATTAACAGTGGTGCGGCAACTATATAGGGTACGTTCTTGGCGCTGAGAATGCGCGTCGCAACTTCTACTTGTCGTCCAGCTTCCATCGAACCCGCCGGACCACCTACCAAAGGAAAACCAATTGTAGAAACAATTGCATCGACCGTTACAGCTTCACTCGATAAAGAAGGAGTTTCGACATTTCCTAGCTGTCTTTGTGCAGTTTCATAAGTTGTCGTCATCCAATCTCTGACTGCAACATGTCCTTCTACCCCATTAATAAAAATCGGTAAAGGTGTTAATCCTGCCCGTTCAAAATAGTGAATTAATTGAGGAATATAAGGTTGTTTGGTGATGACGTGTTTGCGGTAGAGTAATATTCCAATTATTGGTAATTGGTAATTGGTAGCTGCTCCCCCTGCTCCCTGCTCCCTGCTCCCTGCTCCCTCATTCAGATACCATTCCAAATATTCGCGGGGTGAGGTGAAAAAGTCTGAATAATCGGGGTGTAACAACCCCATGTTAGGTGTTTCGATGGGGGGAGGAATATCACCTATTTTTAACCCTAAATATTTTTCGGCTAGCGTCCAAAATAGTGCCGCAACATTATCCGCACCTCCTGCATTCCAATAACCATAGATAATTAACCAGTTACGTAAATCTTGCACTTTTTGAACTGGGACGTATTTCAATAGTTTTGGTCCCACCTTCAAAAAGCTGATATATCCTGCGAGTCGGTCTTCTTCTCGTCCTTGACTAAATTTATCCAGAATAAATTTAACTGGCTTGGGCATTCCCTTGGGTTTGTCGCCGATCGCAAACGCACCGAGTTTGGTTAAACTCATCAGTTCCAAGGCGGACTCGAATACCAAGCGAATTGGAATCGCGGTGAGGCGATCGCGCAACCACAAAACTTGGTCGTAGTCAAATAGCAAGCTACCGAAGAAAACATCGGCGTTATCGAGTGCAGTTTCTACTTCAGTAGGTTTGGTAGAAATATCGCGATCGCTAAATACGCAAATTTCTAATTCTGGGCAGCGGGAACATGCCAAAGCTGCTGCTTGACGGTACAAGTCAGCGTTAAAAGATTCAAACCCAGCGATCAGTACTATGCGCTTCATGCCCAAATGTCAAGAAATTTCTACTTCGATCTTAAAGAGAAATTTCTTGGCTGGGTAGAGAGCCAATAAATCTCGGTTAGCGATGCAAAGATCTTGGAGATCCCCCAACCCCCTTAAAAAGGGGGCTTTCAATTTCCCCCTTATTAATCGGTTAACGATGCAAAGATCTTGGAGATCCCCCAACCCCCTTAAAAAGGGGGCTTTCAATTTCCCCCTTATGAGGCAAGAATTGGCAAGCCGTTCAACCTCAAACTCCAACTTCAACAGAGGCTTTTTTATTCCCCCCTTATTAAGGGGGGTTAGGGGGGATCGAGATCTCTAGCTTCCGGCAAATTGCTTTTGCCTATTCGCCTCTATCCAATCCGATCCAACCACCCGCCAACATCTACAGATAATTTTTGTCCCAACCTCAATAGATAGCGTAATTGGGTCAAATCCCACATCGGACGATCGCCATTTCGACTTTCTCCGTCACCGTCAAGAATTTGGAGACACTGCGGGATAATTTGACTGTGCAGACAGCGGCAGTAAACTTCTTGGACGCGCGCCAAAGATAAGCCGAGATTGAGCTGACAACCAATATCGATCGAACGCTCGATTTTTTGAGTTTCTTCTTCTACAGCGACATTACCGTGTAATAGTTGCCAGAGCGATCGCAGCATCAGCTGTTCTAGACTTTGTTTGACTTCTGGTAACTTCAACTGACAGCGTAACAAGTTAGCTTCTGTAGCGACTGCTTCTAATTCTGCCAAGTGTTCCCAAGTGTCGCGATCCCCAATTTCTTCACATAGCGATCGCACCAAATCTGAACAGCGACTACCTAAAGCAATCTCAGCTGCAACTTGCAACTCTTGGGGGACGGGTAAATAATCGCGGTGGTAAGCCATGAGTACCCCATAGTTATCCCGGTAAACTTGGGTGTAGAGCAGATCTAAGCGCGTCAAGCTTTCCTGACTTAACATCTGGACGATCCGGTGACGTTCCTCGGCAATTAAATCTTGCAAATTGAACGCGCGATCGCCAAATATTTGAATCATCTTCTGAATCGCATGGGCGGCGCTAGCTTGTTGCAAAGACTCAAACACTTGCTCTTTCATCTGGTTGTACGATCGCCGCCCTGTAAATGGCTGAATGCAGCAATGAAAATCCCAGCCACTCAGATGCAACACGGCAAATACTAACTCTTCCTTCTCCCAGGTGATTTCCGACATGAGTTCCAATTGCCCTACAGCTAGAGTCAGCGTACCGACGCGCTGCCATTGGTAGTCTAGCTGATTGACCGTATAGCAATAGATATGAGGAGTAGGCAGCGGGCAGTGGGTTGTAGAAAAGCGATCCAGTTGGCTGTTGACCGTTGAGCGTTGACCGTTAGAGCCGATCTCCTGTTTCCTAAACAAGGAAGTAATGGCATATTGAGCGGCAATTTGCTGAAAGTTAACCTGGGCAGTTAGCACCAGTTGACGGTAGACTTCCGCCCCATGACCGAAAAACTCGACATTACTAGGGGCAAGGCTGAGATGGTTGATAAATTCTTTTTCAAGTTGCACGCCTGCTACATCTTCCGCAAGTTCCAAAGCTCTAGCAGCATAACGCAAAATTTGCGTGCCTTCGGGACGGGAAATTTCTTCAAAGAACCAACCGCAACTCGTATACATTAACAAGGCATGACGCTGCATTTCTAACAACCGCAGGGCATCGACTCGTTCTGAGTCCGTCAGCGGATGGGATTGATGGCGAGAGAGGAAGCGTTGAACGTTAGCCACCGAGCGATCGCGAATGACTTGGATATATTCATCCCGTGCTAACCAGGGATCGCTGAATAAACTTTTAGCAGTAACTTCGTAAACATCAATTAAGCGATCGCGCAACCAGTCGAGGGCGTTGCGTAGGGGTCGCCGCCATTTTTGATCCCAAGCACCCCCACCACCGCAACCACAATCATCTTGCCAGCGGTCTACACCATGCGAACAACTCCAAGCAGTGACGGGTTTGAGTTCTACTTCCCAAGTTGGCGGATCGAGGCTGAGATAATGGGCGTAGTTCGTTACCGTCCAACCTCGGCGGGGAAATTCTTCTGTAAAGGCGTAGGCGAGGGTTTTTTCCGTACCACCTTTATGATGTCCGAAAGTTTCACCATCTGTAGCAACAGAAATTAACTGTGCAGAACGGCGATCCCCGCGAATTGCCAGTCCCACCCGTCCGATAAAGTGATGGCAATTGTTGAGTGCATCGCTGAAGCCCATGTCCCGCGAAATTGGACCATCGTAGAAGAAAATATCTATGTATGGGCGGGAGTCGGGAGGAGCCAGTCGCTTGCGGGGGTTCCCCCGCTCTTGCGAACTGGCGTTCGGGAGTCGGGAGTCGGGATGACCGTTGTTAATTTCCGATCCCCTCACTCCTCGTTCCTCACTCCTCACCCCTTCGAGAAAGCAACGATAAGGGCGAGTGGGATCGATCTGACTGCCTCCGACTTCGTGCCACTGAGTTACTGGCTGTTCGTCTGTGGGGATCGTCCGACAGCGTTGGGCTTGGGAGGGGGCAAGGATAATGAAGCGAATTCCCTCTGCAACCAAAGCCTCTAAAGTGGGATAGTCTACCGCAGTTTCTGCTAACCACATCCCTTCGGGATCGCGTCCAAAACGGGAGCGAAAATCTTCTATACCCCAGCGAATTTGAGTGTATTTATCCCGTTCGTTGGCTAGAGGTAGAATGATATGATTGTAAACTTGAGCGATCGCATTACCGTGACCGTTCAGACGAGCGCAACTGTTGCGGTCTGCTTCGATTATCCGCTGATACACCTCCAAATCGTAACGCTCTAACCAAGACAGCAGCGTAGAACCGAAATTGAAGCTGAAATACTCGTAGTTGTTAACGATCCCCAAAACTTCACCGCGATCGTTCAATACCCTGGCAAAAGCATTTGGACGATAGCATTCATGGTGGATGCGTTCGTTCCAGTCGTGAGCGGGTGCAGCACTAGGCTGACGCTCGATCGCATCTAAGTAAGGATTCTCGCGAGGTGGCTGATAGAAATGACCGTGAACGGTCACGTATACACCTGTAGCCGTTTGCAGGGGATTGAGACTTACTTGATGCTTGGCATCGCGATCGAGCGGAAAATTTGATTCAGCAGCTGGAAGATCGGCAGCAGAGGTCATGAAAGTTATATCCAAATTACAAAAATTAATTTTTACAATCTGCTACCCTATATTGCTCAAAGGAGTAGCTATGTGAAATAACGTGCTTAAGACTCTAGATTAAAACTCAAATGAAGCAGAGATCGAGATAGCTGAGGGTAAATCGGTAACTAATGGCAGCTGTTGAAGTCAGTCGCACCCTAGCTTGACCTTGCTTCTAAGCAAGAGATCGCACTCGATCTTATTAAACTGCAAGTTTAGGTTTATTTAAGGTTGGCTTAATATTTTTGCAACTAGGTTTGGGGATCGGTACACGAATCTACACGATTGGTTACAAATCAGTTGGTAGGGAGCAGGGAGCAGGGAGCAGGGAGCAGGGAGCAGGGAGCACAGGGAGCAGGGAGCAGGGAGCACAGGGGCAGAGGGGCAGAGGGGCAGAGGGGCAGAGGGGCAGAGGGGCAACTACCACCAATTACCCATTACCCATTACCCATTACCCATTACTCATTACCCATTACCAACAACCACTGCCTAAAATCGTTTGTACTCTTAAGTAAATGTGCAAATGTCAGGAAAAAATATTCTGTTTTCGGTTTTGCTGCTATTTGTCCCAGTCTCGATCGCGGCTCACATACTAGAGTGGGGAGAGCTAACTGTATTTATTACCGCAGGGTTGGCTATCTTACCGTTGGCGGCTTGGATGGGAAGTGCAACTGAAGAACTTGCGGTGGTTGTAGGTCCGACTTTAGGCGGGTTGTTGAATGCTACTTTTGGTAATGCTACAGAACTAATTATCGCGATCGTGGCGCTCAATGCTGGATTGGTTGATGTGGTAAAAGCCAGTATCACGGGATCGATTATTGGTAATTTGTTGCTGGTGATGGGTTTATCGATGCTACTAGGAGGGTTGCGTTACAAAGAGCAGGAGTTTCAGCCTGTGGTGGCGCGGGTGAATGCCTCTTTGATGAATTTAGCCGCGATCGCCATTTTGATCCCCACGGCTGTAGACTTTACCTCTAGCGGGATTAGCGAAGCTACAATTCAACATCTTTCCATTGCGATCGCGATCGTCTTGATGGCAGTGTACGTAATGACGTTGGTGTTTTCGATGAAAACTCATGTCTATCTCTACGATGCCGGAGTAGCAGCATCCGAGCCGACCGAAGATGATGCAGAGAAGGCAAAATCTAAGCTGTGGGTATGGGTGGGAGTCTTATTAGGGGCGACAATTCTCGTGGCAGTAGAATCAGAATTGCTAGTTGATGCTTTAGAAGTTGCGACATCCCAGCTAGGTTTAACAGCTTTGTTTACAGGGGTAGTTTTAGTCCCCATCATCGGTAACGCCGCAGAACACGCTACAGCCGTTACCGTGGCAATGAAAAATAAAATGGATCTTTCGGTATCCGTAGCTTTGGGATCGAGCTTGCAGATTGCTCTATTTGTCGCTCCCGTACTAGTGATAACTGGCTGGGTGTTGGGACAGCCAATGGATCTCAACTTCAATCCGTTTGAACTGGTAGCAGTAGCAGTATCGGTATTAATTGCAAATTCTATTAGTTCCGATGGTCGGTCGAACTGGTTAGAGGGTACATTGCTGTTAGCTGCATATGCAGTGTTGGGGTTGGCGTTTTATTTCCACCCCGTAATTGACGGTATCGGATAATCCCTCATGTCAATCAAGAATATTATCTCGCTTGGATTGTTGGTTTTCATTCCCATCTCGATCGCAGCTCGTTATTTAGAGTGGGGAGCGCTGACAATATTTATCACGTCGGGGATCGCAATCGTCCCTTTAGCAATTTGGCTGAGTACGGCGACGGAGGAAGTGGCGATCGTTACAGGTTCCTCAATTGGTGCGTTGTTAAATGCCGTATTTGGCAATGCCACAGAGCTAATTATCGCCCTAGTTGCCCTTAAAGAAGGATTGGTTGATATTGTCAAAGCCAGTATCACGGGTAGTATTATCAGCAATCTACTCTTAGCTATGGGTTTAGCGATGTTGTTGGGAGGTTTGCGTTACAAAGAACAGGACTTTCAACCTGTGGTAGCGCGGGTGAATGGTTCTTCCATGACACTAGCTGCGATCGCAATTATTTTACCAACACTGGTGATTGAAACTTCTAGCGGCATAGAACCAGTAGCGATTAAAAATCTCTCCATTGCAGCCGCAGTCGTGTTAATTGTTGTCTACGGAATGACGCTGCTATTTTCGTTGAAAACCCATAGCTATTTATACGATGTGGGATTGGTAGATTTGGAAAATGAAGCTCAACCTGAGTCTGAATCGTCTACTCATAAACCTAATCTCTGGCTGTGGGTTGGCGTTCTAGCCGCTGCTACGCTTGCTGTTGCTTACGAGTCAGAGTTATTTGTCGGTCAGGTGGAGGAAGCTACCGCTGGATTGGGATTGACTCCCTTGTTTACAGGGGTGGTGCTGTTACCTCTAGTTGGTGGTGCGGCAGAATACGTGACAGCGGTGCGAGTTGCGGTCAAAAATAATATGGACTTGTCTGTTTCGATCGCGATGGGTTCGAGCCTTTTGGTAGCATTGTTTATGGCTCCTGTCTTAGTCATTGTCGGACAGGCGATCGGACAACCGATGGATTTAGATTTCAATCCATTTGAAGCCGTGGCTGTAGCGATCGCTGTGTTAGTAGCAAATCTGATTAGTTTAGATGGACGTTCTAACTGGTTAGAAGGAACTTTGCTATTAGCAACTTATACGGTATTGGGCTTAGCTTTCTATTTTCATCCAGTTTGATGTAGAGTCAACAAAATCTTAAGGGTCGAGTGGAATGGACACCTCTCGACCCTCATTATTTTTGAACTTTTGGCTGCGTAACAATCTCTGTAGGAAAATTTTTAATCATAAAAACTTGAGCCTATAGAACTCATGTTTAATTTTTGAAATCTACGTAAGATGCGTTAGTCTTTGGCGTAATGCATCACTCTCAGTTTTTAGTGCGTTACGCGCTGGCTTCAAAGGGAGCAGGACGTAGGGAGTAGGGAACCCACGCATAAATGCGCGCGGATTGAAAAATCGATTTCCAACCGTTTCGTGCCACGCATCTGGCATATAATTGTTTCTTTTTTAGTGGGCTTTAAACCCACAACTAAAGTTTCTTTTGTACACCCCTACTCCCTACTCCCTACTCCCTACTCCCTCTTTGGTAAAGTTTTTTGATAGTTTCAAAGATTTGTAATTCACTGTTGCAAAAACTGCTGCAAATTAGGTAGTGTAAAAATATAAATATGTCAAGCTGGTGGCAGTTAAGTATTTGGGTTAGGAGACTTTTGTGGAGTTTATCCTAACTGCTCGCTGCACAAGAATGCATAGCGATCTCACCCAGTTTTAACTCAAAACTACTCTTGGATCGATGAGTTCGACGATATTAAGCTGCGCGAAGATGCTGTCATGAAATCTGGTGCAAGCAGTCGGCTTCGGTTATACCAATACTGCTCACCTGCTGTGGAATAGGCAAGAGCAAAATAACCAAGGAGCAAACTATGATTGACGCGCACGAAGTTCTCAAGGCAATGTGTGAGAAGTATCAAGCAGCTGTTAGTGCCAACGATGCAATAGCCTATCGGAAGCTATTCGCCACAAATGCGATTCGGATTCCACCGGGATCGGAGCCTGAATATGGTTCGGACGAGATTTCAAAGAGCGAACAGAAGGACTATGATGTCGCGAAATGGACTGTTCAGTTGACACCCCTTGATGCTCTACGGATCGACGATCGATGGGTCTATGGAATTGCGCAAGGCAATGTGAACACTGTCGCTTACGCTGATGGGGTGACACATTCATTCCAAACTACGAAGACCTGGCTTTTCCGCAGAGAAGACTCAGGAGAATGGCTGATCGAGAGGCAGATATGGAACCTCAGGTAACGGTTGAGGTGAGGTTTCTTCTTATGAAACGCGATCGCATCCCAATCTTAATTTCTCAAACAGAATGCGATCGCACTTGTCATAAATAAAAATACAGTTGAGTAGTTAATAGGACTAAATAATACCTATTGTTGTGGAAGCTCCCCTTCCTCTACTGAATCCCCTGGATAATCGCTAAACTTAAGATTGAGTGCAAACACGATAGCTTGCTTGATTTTGAGCAGAATTTCATCAGGCAACACGCCTAATTTTCGCTCAAGCCTTACAGTTGGTAAAGAACCTATCCCTTGTACGTTAGCTATAGAGTCTCGCTCCAAAAATTGAAGTTTAGGTACTGCAACCTCATATTGGCTACCTCGATTTTGGGTTGTCAGGGGAACGTAAATCACTAAAACTCGCGGTGGATTTGAATCGTAGCGAGATACAATTACGACAGGTCGCGTTTTCGCTGCCAGTCCTAAGTCGGCAAGCCAGACTTCACCAGGTTTAGGGTTCATCTAGAATATCTAAGATTTCTTGCTCGACAACTCGCGATCGCGCAATGTCTAACACATCTCGATCTGCCATTTCAATGATTTCTGTTACGCGCTGGCGTACTTGTTCGGCAAGATCGGGTTTCCACTGGCGCAATTTTGCATCTAATCTTTCTACCAAGGCATCCATTTAAATCTCCAGTTTGAAGATTATCCTTTGTTCAATGCTAGACGATCTTTTAAATTAGCCGCGCTATAAAAACAATCAGCTCAACAACAGGCGATCGCATCCCCAATCTTAATTTCTCAAACAGAATGCGATCGCCCCTTCTACCTAACCCCCCACAGCCCCAGAATAAATCAATCCTCGCTGCATATCTAAAGTCAAAATTGCCCCATCCCGAATCACTTCGGTAGCGCGTTTGACTCCTACAATGACAGGAATCCCCAAACGCAAACCCAAGACCGCAGCATGACTGGTAAGACTCTCATCTTCGGTGATAATCCCTGCGGCTTTGCGGATCGCATCGACAAAATCGGCAGAAGTGCGGGGCGCAACTAAAATTTCCCCAGGATTAAATTTACTCACATCTATTCCAGCGTGAGCTACCCTAGCGCGACCGCTGACGGAACCCTGACCGATGCCAATCCCTTGACCCAGTAAAGCTGTGACCACTTCTACCTTAATCAAGTCTGTCGATCCCGATACTCCTTGAAGCGTCCCAGCCGTCATCACGACCAAATCTCCTTCTGTTAAGAGATTTTTCTCTAGCGCCACATTGAGAGCCGACTGAAACGTTTGTCCTGTTGAAGCTAAATCCAGTACTAGCAGCGGTTTTACCCCCCACACCATTTGAAGCTGTCGGGCTATATCGACATGGGGAGTGACAGCAAGAATTGGAGTCTGAGGTCGAAATTTAGACACATTTCGCGCTGTCGAACCTGTCTTCGTCATCGTCATAATTGCAGAGGCTTCTAATTGTTCGGCAATCTGTCCCACGGCTTGACTGATCGCATTAGGGATCGATCGCCGCGCATCTTTGATATGAGCTGGAGGCGAGGCTAGAGCCTGTTCCTGTTCGATCCGCACGGCAATTTTCGCCATTGTCGCCACGGCTTCCACGGGATATTTCCCCACCGCCGTCTCATTCGACAGCATCACCGCATCCGTACCATCTAAAATCGCATTTGCCACATCCGAGACTTCAGCGCGAGTCGGTCGAGGGCTGTGAACCATGCTGTCTAACATTTGGGTCGCCGTGATAATTGGGATACCTAAGCGATTTGCCGTCACGATCAACCGCTTTTGCAAGATCGGCACGTCTTCCGCTGGTAGTTCTACCCCCAAATCCCCTCTAGCCACCATCACCCCATCGCATAAAGGCAAAATTGCCTCCATCTGATCGATCGCCTCGTGTTTCTCAATCTTCGCCACCACAGGGACTT
The DNA here is from genome assembly GCF_051657925.1 of Chroococcidiopsis sp. NCBI lineage: Bacteria > Bacillati > Cyanobacteriota > Cyanophyceae > Chroococcidiopsidales > Chroococcidiopsidaceae > Chroococcidiopsis > Chroococcidiopsis sp. Next base: position 7,021 of record NZ_JBOFLP010000214.1, on the reverse strand, counting down.
GCTTCCCTGCATTAGAAATAATTTCTTTAATCTCTAAAATGTCTTGAGGATTGCGCACGAAAGAAAGGGCTACCCAATCTACACCTTGATCTAGACCGAAAAGTAAATCTTCGCGATCTTTATCTGTCATTGCCTTAATGGATAGATAGACCCCAGGAAAATTTACCCCTTTATTATTAGAAAGAATGCCCCCCACAGTGACGCAACAGTGCAATTCTTTACGATCGCGATCGACATCTTCCACGAGCATTTCGACTCGCCCATCATCCAGTAAAATTGTCGCTCCTACGGGGACTTCATCGGCTAGCAGGTCATAAGTAACGCAACTGCGCTCTTGAGTCCCGACAATGCGATCGCTAGTTAAAGTAAAGCGATCGCCCCGACCCACTTGAATCGAGCCAGTTTCAAACTTACCCAGGCGAATTTTCGGTCCTTGCAAGTCTTGTAAAATTCCAACCGGACGATCCAACTCAAAAGCGGTTTGCCGGATCAGGCGAATGCTGCGTTGATGGTCGGCGTGAGTGCCGTGGGAAAAATTCAGCCGCAAAGTGGTTGCTCCAGCCTCAATCAATGCCTTGAGGACTTCTGGGCTACTAGTAGCGGGACCAATGGTAGCGACGATTTTAGTGCGACGAACGGAGTCTATTGACTGCATGAAGGCAACTTTCAAGGGGATAACAAACACAGATCGTACTGCGATCGGTATATCACCCGATCGCCAGAGAATAAATTGCTAGTAGCAGTAGTAAAAATGACTTATGCTACACAAAACTTTAGTATTCTAGTGAACGTACCATAATAATTTGCAACATAATTTGCAACAACCGATAGCAAAAGGAGTCAAGATGATCGCGTCGGAGGCAAAGAAGCCACTGACAGTTCCCAAGGAGTTTTTAGCACCTCCTGAGAAAATAAATCCCGATGTGTGGATGTTTCTAGCAGCCATGACTTTATTGGTATTATCCAACTGCGGTTACTGGCTGTGGGAGTGGCAACACTGGTGCTGCTTTACAATTAACGTTCTTGCCATTCATATGTCTGGCACTGTGATTCACGATGCTTGCCACCAAGCTGCCCATCCTAATCGAATTATCAATGCAATTTTAGGGCATGGCAGCGCCATGATGTTAGCTTTTTCGTTTCCCGTATTTACGCGGGTACACCTACAGCACCACGCCCATGTCAACGACCCAGAAAACGATCCAGATCATTTTGTCTCTACTGGTGGTCCTCTGTGGTTAATTAATGCTCGCTTCTTCTATCATGAAGTATTTTTCTTTCAGCGGCGATTGTGGCGAAAATACGAACTATTAGAGTGGTTTATTAGCCGTGCAATTGTCGCAGCAATTTTTTACATCTCAATTCAATATCACTTTTTGGGCTACATCCTCAATTTTTGGTTTATCCCAACTGCGCTTGTGGGTCTGACTTTGGGATTATTTTTTGATTATTTACCCCATCGCCCATTTAGCGATCGCGGACGTTGGACAAATGCCAGAGTTTATCCCAATCCGGTACTGAACTTATTAATTGGCGGACAGAATTATCATCTCACCCATCACCTCTGGCCCTCAATTCCTTGGTATAAATATCAGCCTGCATACCACGCCACCAAACATCTTTTGGATGCCAAAGGCAGTCCTCAAACTTTAGGAATCTGGCAAGGAAAAGACTTTTGGAGTTTTCTTTACGATGTTTTTGTGGGGATTAGGTTGCATAAAGCAAGGGAGCAGGGAGCAGGGAGCAGGGAGCAGGGAGCAGGGAGCGCACGAGCAGTTATCAGTGACCAGTGACCAGCGATCGGTGAAGACAGTAGTTATGACTAACCACTCCCACTTCCACACTTCCCACACCCTACACCCCACACCCTTTCTTCACCAACTACCAACTACCAATTACCAACTACCACAATTCAATCTCTCATACGCATTACTAATGACTCGCTGACCCCGCAGAAACCCTGTATTTGCTCCAGGGCAGATGTATTGTAAGGTTTCACGGGTAAAGCGATCGCAAATGAGTTTGACGCTGCGTAATTGGCGTAACCAGTGGAAGGTTTTTGCCGTTCTCAGTGGTGCTGGTTCGCCTTGGAGATTGGGGAGAATATGACGACCAGAAAACAAAATACCCCCATGCTGCGGGTAGTAAAGGCAAGCAGAACCAGGCGAATGTCCGGGAGTCCAGATAATCTCAATGCCATTTCCCAGGTCAAATTCTCGCTCAAACGTCGTAACGTTTAATCCTGGCAACAAATAGGCTTCTTGTTCTTGAATGATAATCTCGCAGTTGTACGTTGCTTGCAGGTGTCGCGTCTGACCGATCGCACCTCTGTGCGTAATAAATAACCAACGGACTCCACCTAGAGAATTGAGATATTCCCGATTCACTTCGTCCCAACCTGGAGAGTCTATCAGAATATTGCCTTGATTTTCTACAATAAGATAAGCAGTTCCTCCTAACGTCTCTCTATTGGGTGGAAACGCAAATACGTTATGCCAAATTGCCTGTGGTAGTTTGGGAGAACGGGTAGGTTGGTTTTGCAAAGTTCGGGAATGATTAGTGAGGGGTAAAAGTTAAATTGAGAGTCTAATGGTGAACTTATGGTGGCGAGAAAAGTTATGGCACTGGCACGGCAAATAGGAGGTGAAAGATAAGTTTTCTTAACTGACTTGTCTACATCGCCCAGACGCGATACCCACTCAGTACAACTGCAACAGACATGGAATTTTGGTTTCTCCTCCTCCTCGGACTATTTACTTATATCATCGTGCGGCGCAGTGTCGCTGGCATGACGCGGACACCCGTTTGGCTTTTATGGCTGGTACTAATGACACCAGCCTTAATTTGGAGCATATGGATGGCAGTCTACGGTCCAGACCAACCGCTGCCTATTGCTCTAGCAATCGGTCCGTTTGTCATCTGCCCAGTTTTGTACTGGCTGCTGATTCAGTGGGGACGGAGAGGGATGTCACCCGCGCCACCAACTGCTAACCCAGCAGCAGTCAATTCTAACCCAGAGCCAACACCAGAACCGACACCAGGTCGCCCGATCGAGCCAGCAGAAGAAGCTCAATTGCGAGACTGCTTTCCTTGGTCAGCTTTCTACATTCACAACATTGAATATCGACCCCAAGCCGTGATCTGTCGCGGACAACTTCGGACTTCTCCAACAGATGCTTACGAGAAAATTCGCCGGAATATTGAAAATCAATTTGGCGATCGCTTTTTAGTCCTGTTGCAAGAAGGACTCAACAGCAAACCTTTCTTTGCCCTAGTTCCCAATCCCCAAGCGCGAAAAGATAGACAAGCGAATCAATCGCAGCTCTCTAGACCCTTTTTAGCCGTAGGCTTAGTTATAGCCACCTTATTTACAACTGCCGTCGTTGGCGTGCAATTAGCTAGTAGCAATAACGCCACACCATCAGCAACCATTACCCAATTACATGAAGGATTGCCCTATGCCATAGCTTTACTGGCGATTCTAGGCATTCACGAAATGGGTCACTATTTAACAGCTAGATTTCATAAAATTCTCGTTACACTACCTTATTTCATTCCCATTCCCTTTTTTCCTGGTACGTTTGGGGCATTTATTCAAATGCGCAGCCCCGTACCCAACCGTAAAGCCTTGTTTGATGTTAGTATTGCTGGTCCTGTAGCTGGATTTGTGGCAACACTACCGCTGCTGATCTGGGGTTTAGCAAACTCTCAAGTCGTGCCAATCCCAGAGAAAGCAGGAACTCTAGACCCCGATGCCCTCAACCCAGGATATTCGATTTTACTAGCAGTCCTGAGTAAATTAGCATTAGGCGCTCAACTAACCGCAGATAAAGCGATCGACCTACACCCAGTGGCGATCGCGGGTTTTCTGGGACTCGTAGTCACGGCGCTGAACCTAATGCCTGTAGGACAACTCGATGGCGGTCACATCGTCCATGCTATGTTTGGACAGCGTACTGGAGCCGCGATCGGTCAAATTGCCCGGTTTTTAGTTTTAGGATTGGCTTTAGTCCAACCTGGATTTTGGTTGTGGGCAATAATTCTCTTTTTCATGCCCATCGCTGACGAACCAGCCCTCAACGACGTAACCGAACTAGACAACAAACGCGATATCATCGGTCTGCTAGTCTTAGCTTTACTCGTTTTAATTATCCTGCCAGCACCCAGATTTATTACTAATTTATTACAGATTTAAATGGGTAATAGGTAATGGGGAAATCAAAAGTCAAAAGTCGAAAGTCAAAAGTTAAAAATTGCCTCTTACCTAACTCACCAACTACCAACTACCAACTACCAATGACCAATGACCAATGACCAATGACAATGTAATTCAAGTTATCGGTGGTGGACTAGCTGGGACAGAAGCGGCTTGGCAAATTGCCCAGGCTGGAATACCAGTGATTTTGCATGAAATGCGTCCTTTGCGATCGAGTCCTGCCCACCACACAGAACATTTAGCAGAATTAGTCTGTAGCAATTCTTTTGGGGCGCAAGCAAGCGATCGCGCATCGGGATTGTTGCACGAAGAACTGCGTCAGTTGGGTTCTGTGGTAATAGGCAAAGCCGACAGTCACGCCGTCCCTGCTGGAGGCGCTTTGGCAGTAGATAGAGGACAATTTAGCCAAAATTTGACCGAAACGCTCTCTCGTCACCCCCTAATCGAACTGCGGCGGGGCGAACTTCACGCCATTCCAGAAGGAATTGTCGTTTTGGCGACTGGTCCTTTAACTAGTCCCGATTTAGCCGCCGACTTGCATCGCTTCACGGGAATGGAATATCTCAGCTTTTTCGATGCCGCAAGTCCAATTATTGTGGGGGAATCGATTAACCGCGATATTGCTTTTCTCGCTTCTCGCTACGACAAAGGCGATGCAGCCTATCTCAACTGCCCGATGAATAAAGAGCAATACTTGCAGTTTCGGCAAGCGTTGTGTGAGGCAGAACAGGCAGAATTAAAGGATTTTGAGCGAGAAAATGCTAAATTCTTTGAAGCTTGTTTACCCATTGAAGAACTTGCCCGACGTGGGGAAGATACGATGCGCTACGGTCCTCTCAAACCTGTAGGGTTGTTTGATGCTCGAAAGGGAGACTTCCGCGCCCCAGAAAATCAATCGGAACGCCCTTATGCGGTAGTACAACTGCGTCAAGAAGATAAGGCGGGGCAGTTGTGGAATATGGTTGGATTTCAAACGAATTTACGTTGGGGCGAACAAAAGCGGATATTTCAAATGATTCCAGGTTTGGAAAATGCTGAATTCGTGCGCTTAGGAGTGATGCACCGCAACACGTTTATTAATGCCCCGCAATTATTGCAACCGACATTGCAGTTTAAAAACCGTCCGACTTTGTTGGGTGCGGGACAATTAATCGGTACGGAAGGTTATACAGCAGCAGCGGCTGGCGGCTGGCTGGCGGGAACGAATGCGGCGAGAATTCTTTTGGGTAAAGATCCGTTGACTTTACCACCAACGACGATGATGGGAGCATTATTTGAATTTATTAGTTCTGCTGCCCCGAAACATTTTCAACCGATGCCACCTAATTTTGGAATCTTGCCTGACCTGGGCGAGAAAATTAAGAACAAGCAACTGAGATACGGCAAGTATCGCGATCGCTCTTTGTCCAATCTTGCTAGTTGGAAAGCGGGGTTATCCTTAGGATTAGCTGGGGTAATTTAGCGATCGCTTCCCAGTTAACTTGCTATGCTATAATATCCGAGTGCAAGGGCATGTAGCTCAGTGGATAGAGCATCAGATTCCGGTTCTGAGGGTCGGGGGTTCAAATCCCTCCATGCTCGTTTTTTCATGTATGTAAAGGAATATCAGCTACAATCGTACAACCTGAATTGGGAGCGGTGCGAATATTTAATTCACCTCCTAATACTTGGGCGCGATCGCGCATACTTTGCAACCCAAAACCAGTGGTATTTTGGCTTAATTGAAATCCCTTACCATTATCAATAATTATTAATTTTAAATAGTTTTTCGTAACTTGTAATTGAATTTTCACTTCAGTAGCTGATGCATATCTACTAATATTTGTCAATGCTTCTTGGACGATGCGGTAGATAGCCGTAGATACCTCTGTAGTTATGGGATCGGCAAGTTGAATTTGACATAACGGAATAATCCCAGTGGAGCGCCCAAAATTCTCAGCTAGAGAAGCGATCGCTTGCTCCAAGGAACGCCCCAGCAGCGGATCGCGCAGCGCTGAAACTGACTGGCGCACATCTTGCAAAGCTTGAGAACCTAAATGTTTTGCTTGTGTGAGGAACGTGTAAGCTCTGGTAGAATCGCTCAGCCAAAGTTTCAGTGCCGTTTCCAATTGAAGGTTGAGTGCTGTTAATGAGTGTCCGAGAGAATCGTGAATTTCTCGGGCAATGCGACTGCGTTCTTGTAAAGTCGCTTGGTCTTCAATTCTCAGTGCATATTTTCGTAATTGTTCGTTGGCGATCGCAAGTTTTTCTCGACTTTGACGCTCAGCTAATACTGCATTCATTAATAACAACACAAAAACTAAAACTAACCCAAATAATAATGCTAAGAGGAGCGGAAAAAAACGTAAACGTTCTTGAGCCGATGGCGGTGCGGGAATGCGATGAAAACGGCGCTGTAGCGTTAATAGGAAAAAAGTAAAAGATAAACCCGTAATCAATAATCTTCCTGGTAGGTTAAAAATTAGACAACTTCGAGTGACTAGAAGTAAGTAAAGGAAAGGAAACAGACGGATCGCTCGACTACCAGTTAAAGAAGTGAATAAAATGAGTAAAATTTCAAAGGCAGTATAAATAACTTTGTAGATTAGCTTTCCTGTGGGTAATCTCAAACCCATCAACCCAAAGCCAGTAATGCTTAGCAGCGTTAGCAAAGGAAACCTTGGAAACCGCAGACTGGGATTAGGTAATAATTCAGTCCAAATTGCGATCGCCAATAATGCCCACTCTAGATAGAGCAGAAATGGAAACGGGTGATTTTGAGGTTGAATGGGACGAGACACGGTAATTAGGGAGTCGGGAGTCGGG